>JAZDKD010000536.1:0-7768 GCA_043803345.1 Pseudomonadota bacterium | reverse complement strand
TCATGGCAATACCATTGGCGTGCATTGCCACCTTACCTTTCTGGTCTATTCCCAAGGCATCCCATGTGACCCCTTTTTCATCTCCACTGACTTTTCTTGCTTGTACAGTGATTTTTTCGCCGTTGGCAATGCTCCTGAAACATTGAAATTCATGAATCCCAAACGGAATCAAAATTCTCTTTTCCTTATCTTCTCTCATAGCAAGATAAAAGTTGATCGCATGCATGAACGCTTCAAACAGATATGGAGAAAACTGATACTTGGTCAACAACGGTTTGGAAAAATCATCCGACTGTTTGTAAACAACTTCTCCAATGACACAATCGGGGCCTGTTCCGCACAATCTTTCCATGACTCTGTAGCGTCCTTTAAGATCGGATCGATCAGTGTACCAGGCTTCCACTTCTGCGTGTTCCATTGGTCTAGTATCCAACTCATCCTGGTGAATCTGAAACCCTCGAAAAAAATCCGGCGGCTCAGGTATCCTACTCGCAAGTCTTATTAGAGCCGAGAAATTTGCATGAGATTTTTCGGCATTTCTGGCAGCCCCCCCCTGCTCTTTCCCCGCAAATAGCATTGCCTCACAGATGGCTTCAGAGACGCTTTCCGAAATTTTCCTAACCACAATCTGACCATTAACCTGCTTGTTTGCGGGACATTCCATCATGTCGAGGAATCGGGCTTCCTTTACACCAACCACGGTCAAATATGGAAATAGTAGCTTAGACCCTTCCATAAAAGTTTCAAGAGCCATAATCGCCGAAACTATCGGATGCTTAAGAAATTTGAATGGCTTATGGTCGCTAACCCACAAATCCTTCTCTGGGTGAAAGATCCTCTCGGCCTTTAATGACATACTTTCCAGGTTCAAATCACTCACTGAATCTATCATGGGGAACGAGGTTTTCTCACAAATTACAGGTCCAGCGTAAAAATGCCCTGAGTCCGTGGATGGAACTTTGGTGTCCAGCGGCGCAGTATTCAAAACAGGTAGATTCTTCATGAACAGGGACCATACGTCATCCTTGGGAGATATAAATAACTCCCGCAGAAACATACCGGACAATTCTCGCAAAGTTATGTAAGACGCGTTCATGCGTTTCATAAGTTCTCGGATTTCCTCGTCATCCGCCATACCAGTGCCCTCTATTGGAGGAAGCATTAGAGCCTTGAAATTAATTTTAGGATACGACGGCTTTGCGCTCTTCAGGTATGACGCCATCAATCTATTGCCAGACGCATAATTTACCTGGCCAGGGTTACCCTGGATTGCAGCGGCTGATGACAAACCCACGAAGAACTTGACTGAATCCTTATCCAAAGACTGAAAAACATTGAGAGCTCCGAGAAATTTCACTCTTACAACTTCTGAAAAGTCTTTCTCAGACATTCTCTTCACAAAATTGTCTCTCAGGAGCCCGGCTCCATGAATTACACCCGTTATTTCTCCATGAGACCTCTTGACAGTCTCAATTAATGAATTCACTTTATTTGGGTCTGTTATGTCGGCTTGCAAATAGTGAGCGTTAATCCCTTTTAATCTCATCTGATCAAGAACTTTCCGGGTCAACAACGCCTTTTCACTCTCATCTCCATGATCCGGTATTTTCTCAATCGACGTTCTTCCAACGAACACGAGTTTGCAACCAAAAGGCGCCAATGCCTCACCGAGAAAACCGCAAACCCCAGATAATCCGCCAGAAATAAGTATCACGTCTTTGTCGCCTAGTTTGAGAGCGGTTGGTTCATCCTTAAACAACATTGGAGTAACCATTCCCTCAAGGGCAAAAAGTTTTCCACTACGGCAAATTAGTTGAGTTGGTTTCTTGCTCTTATCCATTGCGCTTCTAATAGCCATCCTCAGTTCTGTCGTGCGATCCAGAAACATGGTTCTGAAATGAACTGAACCAAACTCAAGCCCCAAACTCAAGAACATGCCCGTGGCCGCTTCCATGAAAGGACTTGGAGTTTGGGATCCAAGTTGAAACAATAGCGCCATCTTTTTGGTGTGCTTTTCTAAGAATTCCTTGAGGATCACGAAAAGAACAGTCAGACACTCTGTTAGTAAGGGTGAATCGGCAATTCGAGATTCAAATTTTTCATCTGTGATGAAAACAATCCCCGCCAATGATTCAGCTCTTTGAATCAACTTTCTTACTTCATCTAACCCTTCCTCGGACAACAGGTTTATGTCGGACTGCTTTCCTCCCGCACTGTGGGTCATGTGTTTAATTTTTACGCCGTAATCGCGACGGAAGACGTCTCCGGCGTTTCTGCATTGTTCCAGGCAAGAATCCGGCCCAATGATGATGATCGAATCGAGCGGACTCAACTCAAGGGGTTGAAAAGAGTCATTGTGAACCAATGTTTCTTTGAAAATTAATCGCTTGATTTGTTCTTCCGTTGGCTGAACTACCTTAAGGCCATCAGATTGAATATTTTGATGAGCATCCACTTGGGGGGAACTTCTTCTGGAGAGCACCACATCGAGGCGATCAGACAGATCTTTGATAGTCCTAACATCCATAAAATCTTCAAGTTCCACCTTTATGCCAAAACGGCTCTCAACCGAGTCCATTATTACAGGGAGACGACTTGACCGTATTGACAAGTCTTCCCTCAAATCCATATGAGGTTCTATCTCGTCCCTCTCATATCCAGTCACTTCCATGATTATTTGGATTATTGTTTCTGTGGTGTCAAAT
This sequence comes from Pseudomonadota bacterium, assembly GCA_043803345.1. GTDB lineage: Bacteria > Desulfobacterota > Desulfomonilia > Desulfomonilales > Desulfomonilaceae > CAJBEZ01. Next base: position 5,063 of record JAZDKD010000536.1, on the reverse strand, counting down.
TGAGATGGCTTCGGTTCTGTCATGGAAGGAGCAGTGCTGACGGAAGTAATAAACCCCGGAGAATCCATTTCCTTAGGCGGGCGCCAACTAGCCGCAGGAATCGACTCAATCTTATACAAATCTTGAATCGCCCGGTCCAAGTCGCTTTCACTAAAACGCTCACCCTTCAGTTCGCGCACTCGGGTCAATAACGACGGTTTTATGTACTTTCCGAAGGTTTCAATAACAAAGGTATTGATTTCACCCTGGATTATTTGTCGCAAATCATTTTGGGGTATTTGTAAATTTGCGGATACGTGCTCTAATGACGCTTCCTGTCCATTTGTAATGGAAATTTTTTCCATATATTTAGTTGTTTGGCGTTTCAATTCCTTCGTCAGACTAATATTCAACTCTCCTGCAGCGTAGAGTTGGGCCATCGCCGTTTTGAACATCAACAATTCCGCTGACGGCAAACACGTCTGAATACAGGACGCTTCTTCAATGTTATCTTTGATCAGGTTTGAAAGAATCTCTCTAGGCCCCACTTCCACGAACAGTCTGACCCCAAAATCATTCCACAAGGTCTGGACATTTTGTAACCAGTGGACAGGCGATTCCAGGTGCGCCATTACAATGTTTTTTATCTCTTCAGTATCCTGCGGGAAAGGACGCATAGTAGTATTTGATATTACCGGAAGTTGGGGAGGGTAGAAATCGATCCCATCTATGAACTCCCTCAGTTCGTCATGGATACACCTCATGATCGGTGAATGGAAGGCCATGCTAACTCTTAGCACTGTGCTCCTGTAGCCCATTTCCTTGAGCTTTGAAGCAACCATTTTGGATCCCTCTGTATTTCCGCCAATTACTATCTGTTTGGGTGAATTTATGTTGGTAACGAAAATGCCATCTGAGGTTTTGATGAGTTCGTTTATCAGGTCTAGCGGAGCGTCACAGGCTACCATCACACCCGGATCCACATTTATTTCGCATGCTTTGTCCATGCAAACGGCGCGTTTGTTGACAATCCTGAATGCGTCTTCAAATGAGTACACCCCGGCCAGGCATAGCGCTGATAATTCGCCGAGACTGTGCCCCGCAAGCGCAGTTGGACGGACACCCAGTGATACGAGATACTGGACCATTGCAAATTCTAGGGTAAACAAAGCCGGCTGCTGCCACCTGGTTTTCTGCAGATCCTCTTCCTTGTCGAAAAATAATAACTTCAACAGATCGAAATCGGCCACATCCGCAGCTTTGTTCATCCACTCACGGATGACCGGGAAATTTTTGTACAATTCATGTCCCATTCCCGCATAGTGTGAGCCTTGGCCAGGAAACACGAAAGCGATTTTGGGTACAGGATCATCTGCCATCCCCAGGTAAATCCCCTGTCGTGAAAGAGTCTTAAGTCTTTTGTCCCCTATAGAGCACTCACAAGACTCAAAATCTTCTTTCCTGATCTTTTCGATAGCTGAATTCTCAGATTCTGCAATAACGGAAAAACGACATTCGGTATCGGCTATTGTCCCATTGAAGAAATAGATTCCATCCGGGATAACAGCCGGCGTCCGTTCGACCTCGGGCACTCTGACTTCTTCATGGAATGAAACCAACCTCGTAGCATCCTCATCTCTTGACTCTTCAATTTGAACCACATAATTAGATCCACCAAAACCAAACGCATTTACCTGCATCCGTCTCGGTTCCCCATTGAGAGTGGTCCAATCATCAGGCTCAGCAAGAACTCGAAATCCGGATGCTTCTAAATTGATTTCCGGATCTGGTTTTGAATAATTTCTCGTGGGAGGCAATGCCGTTTCACGCATCGCCATGATACCTCTTATCATACTATTGAGTCCTGAAGCTCCCAATGTATGACCAATTTGAGACTTGAACGAGGTAAGCGCCGGTGGTCTTCCATTTCTGAAAATGGATTTCAATCCCTGAACTTCTTCCATATCACCCTGTTTAGTGCTGGTCGCATGACATTCAACTAGGTCGACAGATTCCGGGCCATACGTTGAATCTCTAAACGAGGCATTAATGGCCAACTCTTGCGTTTCCCTTGAGGATTCAACCATGCCGAGATTATTATTGCTCGCTCCCATCGATGTTATTAGGGCAATTACATTTGCGCCTCTTCTTCTTGCCACTGATTCTCGTTCAATGACTATCATGGCGCCACCCTCACCCAGCACCATTCCATCCCGGTCCAAATCAAACGGACGACTGGATTCAGACGGCTCTCTATTGATACCCGACAGACCAGCTAAAGCCCCAAGAGCTGAAAACTCCAGAAAATGCATAGGAGTTAGAAGCTCTTCTCCTCCCCCTACCACGGCCGCGTCTATAATGCCATTCCGGATCATCTGGTATGCGCTGTAAAGAGCCACAAGAGATGTGGCGCAAGCAGCGGACACCGAGAAACTTGGCCCCATGAATCCATACTTGTTGCAAATGAAACCACCCGCTGAACAATTGAGTCTCCCGAGTAGGGTGGTGTCATCCACCGCCAGCCTTTTTTTCTTAATCTCTTCATTTATGGCTGATTCTTGATCAACATTAAGACGTATCACGTTTTTGACTTCCGAGAGTATCTTTTCCGAACACCCGCGAACAATCATCTCCTCAAGCGTAGACGCCGCTTCTCCTGAATTCTGTGAAATTAAAACCCCTATTCTTTCCCTGGGTATGCTTGATTCAAGGATGCCGGATTCAGCAATGGCGTTTTTTGCGAGCCACATGGTGACTTTGGTGGATTCAGCCATAGTCCTAAAATCCTGCGGAGGGATTCCCAATTCCTTCCTGGATATCTCAAGTTTCTGGAAGGCTCCAAAGCGGCAGTACGTTTTTTCCGGAGCCCGGACCTTAGAACTAAAAAAGGATTCATGATTCCACTTTGAAGACGGAACAGGAACAATTCCACTCTTTAATTCCAGGCTGGCGCGAATTATGGATTCAGGACTGTTTCCAAGGGAGTTGACCACGCTCATTCCCGTAATAGCGATTCGCTCCGGACCACTAGTTTGGTTGCTAAGAGCACTTTTCCCAGTTGATTTTCGACTTCTTGTTGGGGAAAAATCCCTGTTTGATTCGGCCGGTTCGCAAGTTACCTTGTAGAGACTGTTCGTCAACATGAGCGGGTCTTCGTTTGAACCAACGGCAAGATTCTCATGAATCTGTCTTAGAGAAAACCGCTGACTTAACATTCCGGCGCATGCCCCACTCATGAACTGTCCCTGTTCAAGTATGGCCGATTCATCCAAGGTCTTTCCATCCGGCTTGTCCATACCCCTTGCAGCCACAAAAAGGCTTCCGGCGCTCAATGCCTCTATTTTCCTTCGAAAAGAGCTTTCATCTTCAGAGCCGGACGCAAAATCGCGTTCCAAAGAACAAATGGCCTCAATTTTAGCTGATTTCAAAGATCTAACACGTAGTCCGGATGACTCTCCCGTGACAATTGTGTCTCCCGGAACTGATTCAAGAATTCTTTTTTGGTAAAAGGGATGTAAAGCTCCAGTTTCAATGATTTCTTCTGAACTCAAGTAGGCTGTACCCATTTGCAAACCGTCAACTCCTATGATCGAGGCTATCACTGCGGTTAAACGGTTAAAAAAACCTCCTGCCAAAAATAATCTCCTGCCTTCAAACAAATCGGGCTGACGATCTTTTAATTCCAGAGCCATTTGGGCAAGCGTTATAGAACTGTGCGTTCCAACGTGGCCTCCGGATTCATGGCCTTCGAGCACCACAAATTTGATTCCATTTTCCAACGCCAGTCGAAGGAGTTCTTCATTAGGAGCAATATAAATGGTTTTTATTCCGTCTGAATTGAGTGAATCCGCATGTGATGGTTCCCCAGCCGCTATTACAGCGAATTTGGGTTTTTTGGACCTGACCCATTCAATCTGCTCCTCTCGAAAAGGATTCTCGGCGAGGGTTATGATGTTGACAGCGTATGGCCTATTCCCCATTAATTCATCCAAGCCTGAAAATTTTTGCTCCAATGTTTTGGAATCCATCAAACCTAGAGCTAAAGTAGGCAAAGCCCCGGCTTTCGAAACCTCTAAAGCAAATTTGGGACAATCCGTGATCCAGGACATCGCCCCCTGGATAAACGGGTATTCAGTTCCCATTTCTCTTGCTGCATCGCTATCCGTAAATGAAGAGCTTTTTTTTGTGGCTGATTTCAGCAACATTTCAATTTGATCTTTGAATTCATGTAAGGCGTTTTCCGTAGAAGTCCCATACCTTCGGACAAACGACATGGCAAAAGCAGCCTCTACCCCGAGAGGAATCAATTCATCCTTGGAAAACTTACTATCTCTAGGGTGTTGAAAATTTTCTGAAACGTGTTTCACAAAGAAAAGTCTTTGTTCGTCTCTGACTTCGGCGCCACATAAGGATCCAACAAAGGTCTTGAGTTCTTTTACCGATTTGGAATTCCCTTTGTTGTACAATCTGAGAAAAACTCCAATGTTTCCTCCCAGTAGTTCAGTATGATCAGCCCTAATAGTGGCTATCCGTTCTCTGCGTTCTTCGTCTATGTTAATGAGATCGGTCAGCCAGTGAAGACTTTCAAAGACTATTCCTCCGGCGCCACAGGCCACAAAGGCTGCGGCTACCTCTGGATACGATATCCCTCCCCATATGAAAATTTCCTTGTTGGAACCTTTTTGTCTTTGCAGATCCGAAGCGAGGGAAAACAGAGTAAGCAGAGTCTCTGAGCCAACGAAACCAGAAGCTTCATTTCCTTTAATGGCCAAAGAGTTAATCTGAGGACAATCCTCGATGATTTTTTTCAGCATGTCAACATCGCTTACAATTGGAATTATGCTTATATCACTAGTTTTTAGTGAGATTTGATTGAGCAAGCTTTTTATATCATCTTGAAGACAGGCTGGTTCAAATTCAACCCAGAGTCTTCCAAAATCTATTTCCCCCATTGCTGAAACGAATCCAGGATCAGAGAGAATAGCTTTCGAGATCTTTAGGTCTACTGTCTCTTGGGAAGAGTCTGCGACAAGAAGCTTTTTCTGATAGTCTACAGGGTTTGCTGATCCAAGATCGAAAGCAAC
>JAZDKD010000535.1:0-2521 GCA_043803345.1 Pseudomonadota bacterium | reverse complement strand
AGACGGACGCACGGTTCGGGCCATGGACGTGCTTGTCCCTAGAATTGGGGAAATCATAGGTGGTAGCCAGCGGGAGGACAATTATGATATACTACTTCAACGACTCAAGGAGTCAGGGTTGAATCCGGATGACTACTGGTGGTACCTGGAATTGAGAAAATTTGGTACCGTACAGCATTCAGGCTTTGGTGTAGGGTTTGAGCGCCTTATGCAGTTTGTAACCGGGCTTGCCAATATCAGGGATGTGATCCCATTCCCCCGGACACCCGGGAACGTGAGTTTCTGAGACTGTTTTTAGCCGGATTTCTGGTCTCCCTCCAGTGCACTCGCCCGGAATGACATCTTGGATTGATTGTGACACAAGCTCTTCGCCGCGGGTCACTCCGGCGTTTTCAGTTAAAGTGCATGTTGGCCGACGATCTTCTCCCAAAATTGCCGTGGTGAGATGATCTCAAGATTGTAAATCGAACCCAGAGCCAGCAACTCTTTGTCTCCAGTGACCAACACTTCTGCCCCACCCACCAAGGCGCTAGCGAGTATCAGCAAATCGTCACGATCCCGAATGGTTACATCGGGCGAATCTAATGGTTGGGAAAAAATTGTGTCTTGCTTGAGGATTCGGATGACGCTTTCGATCATTTCTGCATCGGCGCCAAACTTCGCTGAAAGAACCCGGCTCACTTCTGTCAAGAGAGGTTCCGAAACTATCAACTCGTGTGACAAGAGGACTTCCCGGAACACATCAGCACAAAGTCCACGTGTAGCTGTTGCACTAACTATTACATTCGTGTCCAAGAAAACTCTCATGAAACTTTCGAAAAAACATCTTCGTCTGTCAAAAAACCACGAGCCTCAGCAAGCGGCATGATGCGTTTTCGAATAGCCTCAAACTGGCTAAGCCGTAACTGGCGCTTTAAAGCCTCTCGGGCGATGTCACTCCGGTTTCGCCCTGATTTTTTAACGGCATCATCCAGCAACCTGTTTAGGTCTTCGTCCAATCGAATTGTAAGTGTAGCTGTTTTCATGTTTTACATTGTAATACATAGCATAGATTGCGTCAAGAATGATATCCAATTCTGCCAACAATGATTATACAGTCTGCATAAAACGACAAACATAGACTGCCGCTTTCTCCATAAAAAGTTGCCGTGTCTTCTTGTTCATTCTAATAACGCCTGTCATTTCACACAATTACGACCAATCTATCTTTTAGACGTTCCGGTTTATACAGACTGTATACGCCGGACCAAAGTCCATTGACTGGACTTCGCACTCCGTGGCATCCATAGCAAGGACCATGGGTGAAAAATCATGGTTGTGATTTACATGTATGAAGGTTGATCCCTGATTTATTCAACAATGCTAATGGAATTATTCAGTTTCAGGAGTGCTCGAACGTGTTTCCTGCATGCCATGTTCTGCAATCGGTTCAGGTCAGATTTCGGTGTGAAATATTAATAATTTTATTCGATTTCTAAAAATTATGCAAGATCTGCTCACTAATCAGAAAATTTTATAATCCAAGTCTGCGGCTACAAAATACACTTGTTACCACATTTAACCGAGACTACCCCCCCCTTTATTTATTCATCAACCGCCACTCTCTGGGCGATATGTATTCGCTTTCTAAGACCCCCATTCCCTTTTTGGATCGTTTCGCCTCTGATTCTGCTTTCTGACAAGGTTCCGGATCAAATCCTTCATATCTACCATCGCTGCCACATCCAGGTCTCAGAGTGTTCCTGTGATTGAAGAAAAGAGTCTGGTGCAGCCTCGAAATAAGATCCAGGGAATTTACCCTTTTCCCTGATGGACTCACATACTTTGCGAAATGCCTTGATTGAGTCAGGGGTCAAAGCGGCCTCAAAAAGCTCTTTACCGGTAGATTGATCTTGAAGCAAACATCTTAATTTATAAGTAAGCCCTGCTATGATGGGATTACTGGGTGCAGCTATATGAGCAGCATGCGTATAAAATTTGGAATGGCCTCGAAATCCAAGTGCCAAGCAATAACAAGCGTAATCAGCCAATATCTTGGCAAATTGTGGCCCACGTTCATAAGCTTTTTCAATTATAGACAAAACATCTTCTCTGGATGCAGAAGATTTTAGCAGTTTTAACGCTCTATTCGAAACAGCCCGAGGCTCACTTGGGTCCAGGTATTCCTCCAGCCAACATTCTGCACTAAGGATGTTGTCGAACATCATGTCTCCGAGTTCAGCCTCAATGTCCGCCGGACTTTTAGTACCTATTTGTTCAAATCACATCATGTTTGCGCATGATTTATGCCATAGCCGGATTGAATATTTAAAAAATTCCATCGTTTTTAATAGAAAAGACAGAGCGAAGCGATACCACAAATCGTCAATATTCAATTTGGTTCCGGCTTTGCCGGGTTAGGCTGTACGGATTTATGACACGACTTATACGAAATTTCCAACCATCCAAGACCGTGCAGGAAACCCGCCTAAAAATCAACCTGTGCTCCGATGAGCTTAATAGGGGCCCATTATCACACAGG
>JAZDKD010000534.1:0-6094 GCA_043803345.1 Pseudomonadota bacterium | reverse complement strand
AACAGGATAAAATGTGGTTTGTACCGGACTTTCTAAATTGATTGAAAATCCATCAATCGTAGCCAACTACGGTAGATTGGGGTTGCTTTACAATCAGGCGTCTATAGCGACTGATTTAAGAGAATCCGCTGACGTCCTCTTTGAAGTTTTCGGGGAGCGGCTCACAACTCTGTTTGGTCCACAGCATGGGGTGGGCGCCACTGAGCAGGACAACATGATTGAAACGGACAACTCGTTTCACAGGCACCTCGGTTTGCCGATCTTCAGTTTGTATTCCTCCACGAGACGGCCAACCCCCACCATGCTGGAGAATGTCGACGCCATGCTTGTAGACATCCAGGATGTTGGCACGAGAGTTTATACATTCTGTTCCACTATTGCTTATGTTATGGACGTGTGCGCTTCCCTTGGAAAGCCGGTAATCATACTTGACAGACCCAATCCTATAAATGGTAGGGATGTTGAAGGAAACTGTCTGGATCCGCAATACGGTTCGTTTGTGGGCTTGTATCCGATACCGATGCGCCATGGTATGACGGTGGGCGAACTAATGAGTTACTACAATGAACAGCTTCCGAGGAAGTGCGAACTTGCCGTTGTGAAAATGAAGGGATGGGACAGAAATGACTTCTTTGAAGACACTCAACTCCCATGGGCGTTTCCGTCCCCCAACATGCCCACCATTGATACGGCGATAGTATATCCTGGGCAGGTTATTTTAGAGGGCACAAATATTTCAGAAGGGAGGGGGACCGCCAGACCATTTGAAATGTTTGGCGCTCCTTTCCTTAACCCGGAAAAGATTCTCAAGGACGTTCACAGGGAGTCTTTGGTTGGGGCTGCACTGAGAATCGTCGAATTCACACCTGTCTTCAACAAGTGGAGTTCCAAAAGATGTTTAGGATTTCAGATACATGTTACTGATAGAAATTCTTATCGCCCATACAGGGCGTCGCTGAGTTTGTTGGAAGCGATGATTCGCAATAGCCATGAAGATTTCAAGTGGTCGCAAGCGCCGTACGAATACGTTTTCGACAAGGCGCCGGTGGATGTGATAGCGGGAAACGGTGATATACGAAAATCTCTAGAAGAAGGTGTTTCAGTTTTCGACATGGAAAAAGAATGGGAAGATGACTTGAAAAAATTTAGTGAAGCGAGAAAAGCCTTTCTTCTTTATTGAAAATTTTCTACGACTACTCCCTGAACCTGTATCCAACGCCTCGAACAGTTTCAATGACGTCACCAGCGTCCCCCAGTTTTTTTCTCAGTCCGACCACCTGCACGTCGACTGATCTATCTGTGACTGGATAGTCGCTTCCCTTAACGGAATCAATTATCTGCTCCCTGGTAAAAACCCAGCCAGGTCTTTTTGCCAGGAAGTACAAGATTGAGAATTCAGTAGCCGTTAGAATCACAAACGATTCGCCAACCCTTACCTCGTGGCGGGAGGGATTTATAACGAGGTTTTGAGACCTCAACACCGTTTTATCATCTTCAGTCTCGGCCTTATTTCGTCTCAATATGGCTTTGACACGCGCAAGCAGGACCCTGGGGCTGAATGGTTTTGTAACATAATCTTCCGCTCCGAGTTCTAATCCAAGGACAACATCGGCGTCCTCGCTTTTTGCAGTAATCATGACAATTGGCGTGTTACAAGTTTCCGGGTTGCTTTTTAGGGCTCTACATGTGTCAAGCCCATCTCTGCCGGGGAGCATCAAGTCCAGCAATATAATGTCATAAGTTTCTTTCTCGAGACGAGACAAGGCTTCCTCGCCCGAAGTCACACAGGTAACCTGAAAGTTCTCTTTTGTTAAATTGTAACTGACTAACTCGAGAATATCTTCCTCATCATCTACTACCAAAATTTTTTCTTTAGCCATTTTGACTAACCATCTGTAAGGACAATCCTGGAGGCGCTTAATATTGGCCAGAATGCTGAAATTGATATGAAACTAGTTTTTAGAGATAATCGGAGTATGATCCGATTTTTTTATCTGTATACATTGGCCTCCCGTCAATTTCAAGTAAACGTTCAGTTTATCATCGTTGACTCACTTAGATGCCCCTTCACAAATATGCGTTGGAGTTTTCTCCGATGTGCTAATAATGTAAAAAATCTTCACGAGATATAAAGACGACATGACGACTGTCCTTTTTGCTCAATTACCGCCACCGCGGTTCGATTTTTCTGATCCAGGCGCAAACATCCCGTTAGCCGCCGGATTCCTGATTTCTTCTCTGCGAAGCAGATCAATTGAACTTTACGACACTGAGATTCTCAGTGATGACGTCGTGGATATCTTTGGTGATTCAGGCTTGATACGCAAGATTTCAGACCGCTCTCCCGATATACTGGCTCTAACTCTGTATGTGTGGAATTCCCAGCGAAGTCTTTTCGTAGCGTCCTGCGTAAAGCGAATTCTTCCAGGTTTGAAAATTATAATTGGGGGCCCTGAGGCAAATCTTGATAATGAATGGATCCTGAATCATCCGGCAATCGATCTTGCAGTAATAGGAGAGGGTGAGCCCCAGTTTCTTGATGCGCTTCAATATCTTGTTTCCAAGAATGAGGTGAGCGAAAGATCCAAATCCCCCGGAAAAAGGAAGCCCGACATTTTCGAACCCAAGAGTGCCGACAAAAACACCCAGTGGCGCCTAGGTTGTTCGGCTTATCCTTACCTGAATGGAGTAATGAGTTCGTCAAGGAACGGGACCGTGTTTCTCGAAACCGCCAGAGGGTGTCCGTTCAAATGCAGATACTGTTACTACCACAAAGCCTTCGATTCCGTAGAGTTGTATCCTATGCCAATGGTGGAACGGGTGCTGGATTTCTGTTATTCAGATCAGAGCAACGTCAATGAAATATACCTTATGGACCCTACTTTCAACGCCCGCCCCGGATTTAGGCGCATGCTAAAGTATATAATCAAGAAAAGAGTAACCCGGGACGTCAAGATTCATGCTGAACTGCGGGCGGATCTGCTGGATGAAGATGACATGGCGCTGTTTAGGGAGGCTGGATTGATTTCGGCGGAAATTGGTCTTCAAACGGTAAATTTGAACGCTTTGAAACTGGCTGGACGTTCTGGAGATCCGGAAAAGATATTGATCATGGCCCAATCACTTAAGAATGAAGGGGTCGATGTCACTACGGGCATCATCCTGGGATTGCCTGGTGACACACCAGAGTCATTTCAGAAAACACTTGACCGTCTTGGACAGACTCAAGCTTTCTCTGTAATTCAGCCATTTACTCTATCGGTTCTTCCCGGCTCCGATTTTAGGAGGGACGCAGCGAATCTAGGATTGCGATACGACACACGTCCGCCATACCACTTGAAAAGTTCCAAAACCTTTGACTCATTATCAATGCGAGAGTGTCTTAGCAAATTTGAGGACATGTTTGAACTCGAACTAGACTACATCGGGTATCCTTGCTTGGTCGATTGTGGCGACAGTGCGGCCACTTTTCTTTCGAACCAATCTTATATAAGCAAATGGATTGTCAATTTGCCCTTGAATAAATCGCTTTCTGTCATTAACCGAGTTGTGGAGATGGCGAGCAATCCGTTTATCTTTTGGTTTAGAGGACAAAACATTTCCCATGCGGAAGAAATCATCGAACGAATCGTTTCAACTTTTGTGGAGGGTAATCCGCACACGGTTTTAACAGTGGTGTTCGAGTTCGTAGAACCTGTTGCGCCTGAATTCCTGTCGAACCTTTTAGACACAAGCTCGAATCCTGAAACATATACTAACAAAGCCTTTTTCCCTCTTTATCAGAAAGGAGAAATCATCTCGCCGAATCTTCTGATAATTGCTCCCTGGAACAACGACGGCAAGGTACGAGGTATGATGGCGCAAGAATACCACAAAGTTGCCAGGATCGTTTGGAGCTGTGATTTGGAAGGAATCTCAAATCAGGAAATCTTAGAAACTCCTCTGATCCTTTCGGGTCGGATTCCTCGCGACCCGTCCAACCGTATGCGCCTGCTAGAAATCCTTCGCAAGACATCTGATTCCAGACCTGAGGAAATACTTTTCCGACATGAAGACTCTCAATCCTGGTGGAATGAGGAGGTTAGAGAACTGCCCCAGTCGTCGCTTTTCAAGGAAAGTATTTTGGTTACCTGAGAGAATCAAGCCTGACCTTTGATTGGTTTAGCATGCACGCGTGACCTCAAATCCAGCCTGATGGACCATTCTCAGATCATCTTCAATCGAACGGCCTTTGGTTGTCAGGTAGCCTCCGATGATCATTCCGTTGGCTCCTGCCCGTAAAGCCAGGCCCTGAAAATCGCCAAGATTCAATTCTCTGCCACCTGCCAACTTGATCGTGGCTTTTGGAAGGATCATTCTGAATATAGCCAACGTTTTGACGATTTCCATTGGGGTTGGTGGTTGGGCATGTTCGAGAGGAGTCCCTGGTCGAGGGTTCAAAATGTTTATGGGGACACAGTCAACTCCAAGTTCAGCAAGAGAGAAGGCCAGGTCAAGTCTTTGCCGAGGTGTTTCTCCTAGTCCGAGGATTCCTCCACAGCATACTGAGACTCCACATTCTTTTACGAGTTTAACTGTGTCGACCCTGGCCTGGTAGGAGTGCGTGGTGCAAACTGAACGATAATAATCTCTGGAAGACTCCAGGTTATGATTGTACCTTGCTACGCCAGCCCCGAAGAGTCTATTTGCACGACTTGGGGTCAGAAAGCCAATGGATGCGTCTAGGGCTATTTCGACCTCCGACTTTACCCGTTCAATAGCATGGACTAGCGCATCAAAATCCTTTTCGTTCAATGCGCCGCCGCTAGTAACTGTGCAAAACCTAGAGGCGCCGGATTCTTTGGCTAAATTAGCGGCTTTTAGAATTTCATCCTCTGAACGTAAAGGGTAAACTTCGCTGGCGCCGTTGTGACTAGCCGATTGCGCGCAAAAAACGCAATCCTCGGAACATCTTCCTGACTTTGCGTTAATTAAAGAGCAAGCGTCGAATTTGTGACCAATGAACTGAATCCTTATACGGTCCGCTGCAGCGGCCAATTTCATAGTTAGGTCTTCAGGAAGGCTCAAGAGCAACTCGGCCTCTCCCTTCACTATGTGGCCCCCTGCAAGAATTCTTTTTTCTAGCCTATCGATTAGTTCGACAAAATCAGTCTGATTAGGATCCATTCTGTCCTCCTTGTCTTTTTCACTTTACCAGAATCTTAGAAGAACCCTGAGTCAAATTTTTGCTGGAACTCACAAGTTTTTTTGAATCTAATCTGATTGACATGAATCCAAATTAAAAGAAGGAAAGTTTCAGTTTAACACTATCAGTGATATGATGTTTGAATAATTGAAGTATAGGAATATTTCCATGAAATGGGTTTACAGAGAAAAAAGTAAAAATGAAAAACATGTTATAAATTTTGGAACTTTTAACTCAGGCCGTTGACAAACTTAATGAGAATTACTATGAAACAAAAGGCTAAACAATAGCCTCGCCAAGAAACTAAGACAACAATACAACTAATATTATGCCAAAATTGGGAGTTGAGGAATGAATTATCCTGTAGCGATCAACCAGTTAGACCAGTTTTTGACCCAGGTGAGATCTATAAAACCTCTGTCGGCTGAAAGGGAGTTTGAGCTTGCGGTAAAATTGAGGGAATCTGGAGATGTTGAAGCGGCGCATGAATTGGTGGTTTCGCATTTGCCGTTTGTTGTCAAGGTCGCATTTAAATATCGACATTATATGCTTCCAGTCCAGGATTTAATTCAAGAAGGCTCCATTGGATTGATGAAGGCTGTGAAACGATTCGATCCTTACAAGGGGTTTCGTCTGGTTTCTTTTGCAATCTGGTGGGTAAAGGCCTACATCAAGAATTTCATACTGAAGTCGTGGAACCTGGTCAAGCTTGGGACAACCCAGGCACAGCGGAAACTTTTTTTCCGGATTGGAGACATAGGTCAACATGAGGATGAACAATCAAGGGCAGACCGGATAGACAAACTGGCAGAGGAACTAAATGTAACTTCTGATGATGTGATAGAAGTTGAGGCTCGCATCAAGGCGCGAGATTGGTCTCTGAACGAGGCTTTGGGTGATGACAGTAAC
>JAZDKD010000533.1:0-2851 GCA_043803345.1 Pseudomonadota bacterium | reverse complement strand
AAGAATTGCTACAAACTGCTAGGCTGACATCGGAAAAAGCCAGGAACGTGGCTCAAAGCGCGCATTTTGCGGTTCAGACCTCTCAGGAAGGCGAGAATGCTATAGAAGAAACGATAAACAAAATATCTACAATCCGTATTGGAATGGAGTCCATTGGAGAAACGGTTCAGAGACTCAACGAGCAGAGCCTAGCGATTGAAGACATAATTGACTCCGTGAGAGACCTCGCCGACCAGTCCAAACTTCTCTCCGTGAACGCATCCATCGAGGCGGCTAAAGCTGGGGAACAGGGGAAGGGCTTCTCCGTTGTGGCTGGAGAGATAAAGAGTTTGGCGGATACATCAAGAGAAGCGACTGAACAAGTGAAGAGAATTCTTGAAGATACCAGAAAATGGATCGGCGCCGTCGTAATGGCTACAGAACAGGGCAACAAAGCCGTTGCCGCTGGAGTAAAACAGTCCAAATTGGCAGGTGAATCAATACGGTCTCTTGGAAAGAGCGTTATAGAATCAGCAGACGCTGCGACGATTATTCATTCTTCCAACGAACAACAGACAGTTGGCGTAGATCAGATTTCAAATGCAATCGCATATATAGACCAAGCTATGAGACAAAACGTTACAGGAATAAATCAACTTGAGGATGCAGCTCGCCAAATTTCGGATTTGGGCATTTCCCTAAGGGAATTGATTGAACGCCAAAAGACTTAGAATAATAAAGAATTCGTAGTGAACAGGGGTATTGACCCGAATCAGTTCTAGCGCACCTTTTTGATCGCGATTGACTGCTTTTTCCGAAATCGTCTGACGCCTAACCAAATTCCAAGGGCTGCAACTCCAAGCACACCGACCACTATGTCAAGTTCATGGGAATACTGTTGGACAAGTGTCCAGTGGAAAAACGTGTATATTTCGTAGAAAGGAGGCTCGTGAAAGTGAAGAATTTGCCGACAACGCTGTTCTGTTTGGTGGTAACTTTGTCGCTCGGTGTCTTGGTCACAACCGGACACTCGTGCATGTCATTCCAGGTTACCGCAAAAGATGGAAACGTAATGATTGGCCGGACCATGGAGTTCGGCGTTGACAGTCATTGGAAGATAGCTGTTGTCCCCCGTAACATGCGGTTTACCAGTCCTGCGCCAGGAGGTAAGGATGGCCTCACATGGAAGAGCAAGTACGGATACGTTGCAGTAGTCGGCTGGGGGATAGACGACATGGTGTCCGACGGCTTGAATGAAGCGGGGTTGTCTTTCGGAGGGCTTTGGTACGAACCTGGTTTGAAGTACCAGGATGTGCCGCAGGGTCAGGAAGCCCGTGCCCTCGCTCAGACTATGTTTGGGGGATGGATACTGGGAAATTTTGCCACAGTCGACGAAGTGAAAATGGCGATGGACAAAGTGATCATATTTGGTTACGTGGTCCCCTCTTTGGGTATAGCCCCTCCGGGTCACAGTATCATGTACGATGCGAGCGGCAAATGTATCGTAATGGAGTTCGATGAACTCGGCAAAGTTAGGATCTACGACAATCCTTTGGGGATTCTGACGAATGCTCCGAATTTCCCATGGCACATAAATCACTTGAGACAGTATATCGGTATGAGTGACCAGAATCCAAAACCCAGGGTGATGGCCGGAATGAAATTTATTCCGACCGGAAATGGGGCAGGCTTGATCGGATTACCGGGAGATCTGACACCACCCAGCCGCTTTATCCGTCTGGGAGTGACCACAAATTTTGCGGACCAAGCAGAGAACTCGGAAAAAGGGCTCAATCTCTGTCAGCACATAGTTAACGCCTTTAACATAGTGAGCGGGGTAGTCGTAGAGAAATCCCCGGACGGGAAAGTGTTAGCCAAAGAGAAGACCCAATTCGCTACATTTAGAGATCTTACCAATAAGATTTTCTACTTTCAGACGTACGAAAATCTGGATCTACGCAAAATTGATCTTGGGAAGCTGGATTTTTCAGCGGACAAGGTGAAATTTATACAGATGGATGGCGGCATCCAGTCGGTGAAAGACGTGACCAATACAGCCAAGTAAAGCTTGACACGGCCGGCGGGAGTATTTTGAGTATGAGCGCCACGGCGGGCCAGGTGTGTGGCGGAAATAATGAACCCGGCCCTAAGAGATTAAACCGGCGCTCAATCCTCCCGACAGAGAATACTGGTTCAGGACTAGATCAGATTTGACGCCGCTTGGAAACCGGCCCGTCCACAAAACTCACGTCGGAACTACCTTTTTGTCGATGAAATTGCCCCACTAAACCAAAGGCTGAATGTCGCCGGAGGGGATAGGAGTAAGTAGTATTCGCCGGTTACCGACATTAGGTACCCTGGTTGATTAAGGTTGTAAGTCAGGTCAGATTGAACTGGAGTAGTGGTCCTGCTGCTGATCGCGCCCGAGGACGTAAGGATAGGACTATATATAGCTGCGGCTCGATAATACCCGGTATCCAGAAATTGGAACCCAATGTATGGCGCCCAGTTCTTTAAGAGAAGTCCACGTGTCACGATATGATGACAGCAACTACATAAAGAAACGAAATTGTGGGGGACATCCGAACCTCCAGATCCAATCGCTACGATATGGTGAGTTTCACAGACGACATAAATCCCGCAAGCAAAACAGTTTTGTTTTTTCTTCTTTTCCGCCATTTAACTCTCCGTAGTCCAGACCCCATCATATAGAACCCTGTTACAAAATGTCTGGATAGGGCTGCCCGACATGATGCTCTCGTCAACTTCATCCCCTTATTTGCTATCTGGGAGACTGGTCGGGCAATTGGGGACAATAGGTTGTTTGAACTCTTATTCAAAAGAGGGGAAGCATGGAAAACCGATGTCAAGG
>JAZDKD010000532.1:0-2709 GCA_043803345.1 Pseudomonadota bacterium | reverse complement strand
ACTTCTGTTAATGCCGTCCTCCAAAGATTGTCTGGCCAAAGCGACCTTTGCCAACTCTTTGCTTAGAGGCCCCGGATATTCTGTTGCATTTAGTTTTATTGTGAGATCTTTTAGGTGTGTGTCAAAATATTCCTGGTGACTTGTGGCGGAACAAACAGTTGGGATGATTATAATAATCAGTATCTTTAATAATCGCATAAAGCTCCGATCTTTGATAAAATTTGTTTGGCACGATAAGCTTGGTCCTTTTAAAGATTGAGAGTTTCTGAACTCTCTTCGCTAAAATGTTAAAAACATTAAAGCGAAAAGCCCTTTTAAACGTTTAAAAAATATATGTCAAGTCTTATAGGATGTTATCATTAACCTTTGCATAGCTAAACATCTAACATATATACTTATATTTATTTTTTAGTAACAGTTATCCGATATTACAATATTTATGGTTGTTTCTGTTCATCAGTTTAACAAGATTTGGCCTGTTGATTGTAAATAGAAGTTGATAAGGAGAACGCTATCAATGACTGATAATGACGATTTCAAAGGTTTTCCCGTAGAAAGCGTAGAGTTCTACAACGAATTGCGAGACAATAATTCCAAAGCATGGTTCGAAGAACACAAAACTGATTTCGAGAAGTATGTCATGGAACCAGCGCGGCTGTTTGTGAAAACAATGGGCCGGGAACTTGCGAAAATGTCCCCGGCTATAGTCGCTGACACGAGATTTAATCGGTCAATATTCCGACCATTTCGCGATGTCAGATTCAGCAGGGACAAGAGCCCTTATAAAACACATCTGGGGATCTTTTTCTGGGAAGGCCCCCTGGCGAAAATGGATTGTCCCGGTTACTATTTCCACCTTGAACCACCGAATCTGATGCTGGGAGTGGGGAACCACTGTTTCTCCAAAGAGATTTTGGAACTTTACAGGGACTGCGTTGTTGATTCAAGACTTGGCGAAGGCTTGAGAAAAGCCCTGGAGGAAATTCATGGCAAAGGAAAGTATGAAATCGGAGTGAAAAAATACAAAAAAACTCCAAGGGGATTCGAAAAAGATCACAAAAACTCAGACCTATTACTGTATGGGGGTCTGGTCGCTTTTTATGAAACCGCGATACCAGAAGCTTTTTACTCAAAGGATATCATCGATTATTGTTTCACAAGATTTGAGGACATGGCGCCGATTCACAGATGGCTGCTTAAGATGCTGGGAAAGATGAAAAAATGATTACTCAGACGTTTCGCTGGGACCTGCCCACAGGTTGCGCAAAATAATATTAAATCACTCGTGCCTCAGCGCTTCTATCGGGTGAAGTCTCGACGCCTTGTAGGCCGGATAAAAACCGAAGAATACCCCCACTGCGGCTGAAAACAAAATTGCGGTTATAACGGTAAAGGGATCTATAGCTGCCGGCCAGCCACTTGTTCGAGCAAAAATGTAGGCGCCAAGAATACCTATGGCGGTCCCTATCAAACCGCCGTTCACCGTTAAAACCACCGCTTCCACGAGAAACTGCCGCATAATGTCCGATGATCTTGCTCCAACAGCCATTCGTATACCTATTTCTCTTGTCCTTTCCGTCACGGAAACCATCATGATGTTCATGATTCCAATTCCACCGACGAGGAGAGATATGGCGGCAATCGCCCCCAGGAGTGTGGTCATTATGTTGAGACTTCTTTGGGCGGTCTCCAGGATTTCAGTCAAATTTCGAACAGTGAAGTCTTTTTCCTGATTTCGTCCAATCTTGTGACGGCGAGTCAAAAGCTCATCAATTTGTTTCTGAGCTTCGTGTATCAGTGAAATATCTTTAGCCTGCACAATAATCGCTTGAACTTCATCAGCGAAAGGTGTTCCAAAAAGCCTGTATTGAGACGTTCTAAGAGGAACAAAAACAGCGTCGTCCTGATCGTCGCCTCTTGGTGACTGGCCTTTTCGTTCCAACACACCAATTATGGTAAATGGAACACTTTTAATCCTTATAATTTTTCCCAGCGGATAAGTGTCTCCAAAGATATTTTCAACAACTGTCTGACCCACTATCGCGACCTTAGCGGCTCTTTTTTCTTCCTCCCGGGTGAACATTCTTCCGTAGCGTATAGGCCAATCCCTAATCAAAAAGCTGTTTTCATTGGTCCCGCTAACTCGAGTTTTCCAGTTCTTGTTGCCATGAACCACCTGTGTAACTTCTCCCCAATTTGGAGCGGTGATCTTCACTGCTGGGCATTCTTTGGCTATGGCCTCAGCGTCGGACGCTTTAAGAGTGTGAACAGATCCTGACCCCAAACGAACCCCACTTGAAATGGTGGCTCCCGGGACTACCAGAATCAGGTTGCTTCCGATGGAGCGGATTTGATCTCCAATCATTTCCCTAGCTCCTGCGCCCACCGCAACCATTACAATGACCGCTCCAACACCTATAACAATGCCGAGCATTGTCAGTAGTGAACGCATTACGTTCACCTTCAACGCTCCAACCGCTATTTTTACCCCATCAACAAAGTTGATCATGGAATAACCCGACAATTTTTGTCAAAATCTGAACTTAAGGGCTGACGATCGCTGAGAATCCTTTTTGGTCGATACTTCTTCGACCACAACTTTATCGCCCGGTTTGAGTTGGTCGGAAACGATCTGAGTTCGTTCTGTTCCAACAACTCCAATTCCTACATTGACAGGAATTATTTGATCCCCTCGTTCAAGTTTCCATA
>JAZDKD010000531.1:0-2010 GCA_043803345.1 Pseudomonadota bacterium | reverse complement strand
TTAGCCTCAGACGCATCAAGTTATGTCACCGGTCAAACGTTTGTTCAAGATGGTGGCTTTAGTGCCTGAACCACTTGCTGCAAAATACCGATTTCCAAGAAGAGATACCCCGACACCCCTATTCGGGAGATTGGAGAAGCTTAGATCGATCCAAGAATGCCTATAAAAGGTAAGAAAGGAGGCAAAGATGAGTTTTGAATGGGATGCTATCGTTATCGGTGCCGGAATTGGGGGATTAAGTTGTGCTACGTTGCTTTCACGAAATGGCATGAAGGTATTGGTTCTGGAGCGCCATGATAAGGTGGGTGGGTATGCTCACCAATTTGTCCGCAGGGCGGGAAAAGATATTGAATATCGCTTCGATGTTGCACATCATAATACTAATGGCTTGCGCGAGGGTGGGCGGTTTCGCGCTATCATGGAAGAAATGGGCGTGTTTGATAAACTCGAGATCAGACATCTTGACGAAGTCATTACACTAAAGTTTCCGGATTTCGAAATCACAATCCCTCCCAGTGTTTCTCTGTTCCGAGAATGCTTGGTTGAATTGTTTCCTAAACACAAGGATGGGATCGATAAGCTTTTCGCCACAATGAAAAGTTTCTACGAGGAAACGTCTGCGGTTAGGGAACAAGGCCGATTTGATGAAGTGGCTCGTGGTTCACTTTTGATGGAATATCCGACAATTTCAAAATATATGACGGCCTCCATCGAGGAATTTGTTGCGGAACACGTTCAAAATCCCAAGATCGCAGGTACTATTTGCCTGATGTCTATTTTTTTGGGTGCAAAGCCAAAGCGGTTTTCGGCCCTCTGGTACTTTCCTTGGTTGTATGAAGTCTTGGATCAGGGACTTGATCACATACAAGGCGGGGGTTATGCTTATACCCTGGCAATGCGGGACGCTATCAAGAGCTATGGAGGGGAAGTTCTCACGAAAACCGAGGTTGAGCGGATACTCGTCGAACGTGGAAAATGCGTAGGTGTCAAAACAAAGAAAGGAGATAGATTTGATGCTCCGGTCATTGTATGCAATGCACCCGCGCCGGTTGCCTTCGAGAAGTTGATTGATTCGTCGGTGGTGAACCCCGATTATTTGCATCAGGCTTTGAAAAGCGAGATCTCTCTTTCCGCTATAAAGGCCTTTCTCGGTGTTAAAGGAACTCCCAGTGAAATCGGATTTGAGAAGAATGACTACGTCGTGGTTGGAAGCTATGATCTGGACAGTGAATTCAACAGGTTCATAGCTGAAGATTTCGCCCGCAGCCCGTTCATGATGTCTAACAATACGGTTATAAACCCGGGCGATACGCCGGAAGGACGCACTATTATTCAGTGGGGCACAGTTGCGGACGGCAAGAACTGGTGCCGACTGCCAAAGGAAACCTACAAAAATAAAAAGGCGGATTTGACTGAAGTCATCATTAAACGGATTAGCGAGGTCATTCCTGATATTCGAGATCGGATTGAGGTCATCGAGGTTGGAACGCCCCATACTATGGAGCGCTATACATTGAATCCGAATGGCGCGATTAGCGGGTATGCACTGACGTCTAATCAACCTCCTAATTTAAATCCACGCACACCGGTAACAGGACTTTTTCTTGCAGGCGCCTGGACATTTCCTGGCCCGGGATTTGGAGGGACAACGATGAGTGGTGCAAATACGGCTCGGATCATTCTCGGAAAGTGATCTTGTCGACTAGAGAACAAAGGAGCCTTTATGGAGATAAAGAAGATAGGTGTGGTTGGCTGCGGAGTCACAGGTTCAGCATTTGCTCAGGTCTTTGCCGAATCGGGCTATGAAGTCGTTGTCTCCGAGGTGAATGAAGAGCTTTTGAACAAAGGACTGGCATTGATTAACTCCAGGCTGACCGAAAACGTTAAAGAGGGAAAGTTATCCCAGCAGGATAAGGTTTTTATACTGGCGCGCATCGAAGGCACCACTAAGGTCCAGGACTTTAATGATTGCGACTACGTCATAGAAGCCGTTGTCGAAAAGATGGAAGC
>JAZDKD010000530.1:0-2149 GCA_043803345.1 Pseudomonadota bacterium | reverse complement strand
AATTGTATATCCAATCACTATTGTATGGTGGATCCAGAAGAATCATGTCAAATTTTGAATCTCGTCTTTTTAGAAGTTTTATAGCCTCGACTACATCCATATTCAATATGGCGGTTTGACTTAAGAGACCGCAGGATGAGCAAAAGGAATACAGATTCTTAGTCAACGCTCTGTCTTTTTCAACAAACGTGACAGATTTGGCCCCTCGACTCAAAGCCTCAATTCCCAAAGCTCCTGTCCCGGCAAACAGATCGATCGCTTCGGTTCCTATTACATAATTTCCTATTACGCTAAAAATGGACTCTCGGACTCGCTCTGAAGTCGGCCGGACTTCCGAGCAACTGGCCAATTTCAGGCGCCTGCCTTTGAGACTACCCGCGACAATCCTCATATTGACAACCGTGTAATATACACTTTTTGTAGTGCTTAATCAAGCTAAAGACAAAAAATTGCAACTTGCACTATTTCTATTCTTTCGTTAAGACGGTTACAGAAATGACTTATAAACTCTGCCATTGACAACATCATTGACCACGCGTCGAACCCACGAGTTATATCAGGATCCTCCAGAGCGTCACACCTTGAGATTGCCCATATCTAAACCATAATTGCGTATACGAACGCAACAAGGGCCAAACTCGCTATCCTAAATCCTTGACTCAGAGCCAGTAGTTCTGTCCCAAATCTAATGCTAAAAAGACCGACATGGGTAGCGAATTGGTGTCTGAGCGCTCTCAACGGTGTCGCTATTATAGTCCCCGCAATAAGGGCCAGCGCCGCCTGCTCGGTGGTCAAAGCTCCATGATCGAGCAATGCTCCCGCCGCCGCCATACCAGCCCCAAATTCAGCGGTCAAAGAAAAGATGATCATACCAGTAGCCTCTACTGGGAAAAAACCATCTGTAACCCAAAAACTAAAACCGGAACGAAGCCACTTAAAGAATCCCCATTGATTCAGAAGAAAGACCATTACGTATATAGGAAAGGTATACAAAACAACTCTATAAAATCTCGATTTGAATTTGAATAGGATCCTTTTCAGAGTCTTATCCTGTTTTGAATCTGATTCATCTAACAGGGGACTCCATAACCAGCAGGCTTCTGGAAGCTTAAGACGACAATAAATAAGAACCGTCAAGCTTCTTATGATGGCAGCGATTAAAGTGATCGATACGTAAACCATACCAGCTGCGCCGGCTAAGGACGTGGTCAGAAAGAACGTAGTTGGTAAATGTAGCAAGTACAACGGCAAACCGCTATTTAGAAGATAGGTCAGAGTAACCTCACGCCGGGTTATCTTGCCGTCTTCATAAAATGTCATTAGTAGAGTGTTGGCGCCTATTCCGGAAACAAAACTCGTAATGAAAGCGGCTCCGCTCTCATCCTTCAGATGGGCCCATCTGACAAGTGGCCTCAGCCACCCGGCAATCTTACCCGTCCACCCCAATGTTTCTATGAATTCCCCAAGAAGGAGTCCTATGCCGAGATAAACAAATAACCGCAGCAATGGATAAAGGAGACTGTCCTTGATCTGCCTGCCGGAAAGGAAGCCGGGAGATGAGAAAAATATAGAAGCGGTCAAGCCTGTAATGGCAATTACAATCAAGATGACGGGAACAATTATTGAATTTGAAGATTTTTTTTCTCGCATGCGACGAGGGACTAATAAAAATCGACAATAAGTACATACATCATTGTAATTGTTCCGTTCACCCTACAACTGTTTGTTTGCAGACAATGCGACCGCCTATAATGATTTCTCTGTTTTCTCCAGCATATTCCATACACAGGCGGCCCCAGGCTGAAATCCTTTGTCCTGTGCCAGAACGTCAAGGTATATTAGCCCCAATGGCGCGACATAAGCATGAGGAACCGCTATCATGTTTCTCGTGTCTATTCCCACAATATATTTCATGCACTCTTGACAAAGTTCAGCATGTTCAAAATTTCGATCTTCAGAGAAGATAATCTCTATTTTTTCGTTATCAGTGTTTTCGCAAAAAGGACACTGAGTCCGCATAAAAGACCACTCGTGAGAGCAAAACGAACATTTTAGAAATCTTCTCCCCTCTGAACCTTTCCAGAAACTAATTTCGGGCCAAGAACCGCAAACTGGACAGTAGCCCTTTAGCCAAGACAAATCTTTAATG
>JAZDKD010000529.1:0-2916 GCA_043803345.1 Pseudomonadota bacterium | reverse complement strand
TGTAGTTTTCGATGGAACCGGGTATGGTGAAGACGGGACAATATGGGGTGGTGAATTTCTCCTGGCTGACAGGCGTTCTTTTCAGAGATTGGCAAGACTGAGCCTGTTTCCGCTTATAGGAGCCGAATCAGCCATCAAGGAACCGTTAAGAATTGCAGCGGGCATTCTTGCCATATCGAATTCAGGGGCCATACCGGAAAGCGTCATGGAAATATTCACAGATTTGTCGTCCAAGCCGTTTTTGTGGCTGGAGGCGTTGAAAAAAGGTATAAATTGTCCCCTGACATCTTCCGCCGGCAGGCTTTTCGACGCCGCTGCGGCGGTGGCCGGTTTCAGGCGAGTTGTGACTTTTGAGGGCCAGGCCGCAATGTGGCTCGAATCGATAGTCGATGAATCAGAAAACGGGTCCTACGAAATTAATTTCACGGACACCGATATATTGGAATGCGATGCAGGTCATTTGATCAGAGCGATGACTGACGACGCAATACAAGGGACGTCGGCCACGAGACTCTCGGCGCGTTTCCACAATTCAATGGCTGAGCTTGTTGTGAAGACGGTCCAGAGAATTTCCGAAGACTGTCCTTCAAATGTAGTCGGATTGACGGGAGGCTGTTTTCAAAATAAAAGGTTGACGGAACTGACATTCAACAGACTGCTGGAAGCGGGATTTGAGGTTCTATGTCATAGTGGCGTTCCTGTTAATGATGGAGGGATAGGAATCGGGCAAGCTGTCGCCGGTAGAGCAATATGGTCAAGAAACGCTCGTTTACAGAAAACATAATTGAGATTGGTTTTACTTTCAGAGGTTAAATTTTATGTGTTTAGCTATTCCAATGAAACTCGTTGAGATTACAGGACCGGGTGTGGGCAAAGTTGACGCAGGCGGTGTAAAAGCCGATGTGAGCCTGGCGATGGCGCCCCATGCCATCATAGATGACTATCTGATTGTCCATGCTGGTTTTGCGATAGAGGTGCTGGACAAAGAGGAGGCCATGATCCGACTGGATCTATTCAAAGAACTTGCGGAAGCTACTCGAAATGAGGTCCCGGATTGAAAATCGAAATCGAAAAGCAAGCGGCCAGTCGACTTTCCAATGACATAAATTCAATGCTTCGAGGCTACGCTGGATCCATGAAGTTCATGGAAGTGTGCGGAACTCATACAATGGCTATTCATTCCTCCGGCGTCAAAAGTCTCTTGAACAAACAAATTTCGCTTGTTTCAGGCCCCGGATGTCCTGTGTGCGTTACAGAAAAGCTTTTCATTGATCAGGCCATGTTTCTGGCGGAACACTTTGGGGTTTGTCTGATAACTTTTGGCGATTTAATAAGGGTCCCCGGGTCTAATGGATCTCTAGCGGATCTGAGATCCCGCGGGTATTCAGTCAAAGTCGTCTACTCTCCAATGGACTCGATTGAGATTGCTCTTGAACTAGCTCCGCGGCCGGTTGTCTTTCTCGGGATAGGGTTTGAAACGACTATTCCTACTGTGGCTGTTACTGTTAAAACCGCATTCGAACGACAGGTCGACAATCTATTCATACTTCCCGCTTTTAAGACAATTCATGAACCTCTAAAAATACTAGCGTCCAACAAAGATTTAACTGGTTTCCTTCTACCAGGCCATGTGTCGGCAATCATCGGAGTGGATTGTTACGATTATCTTGTGAAAGATTTTAAAAAGCCAGGAGTTGTAGCGGGTTTTGAGGGACTTGACATTCTATACGCGATGCGAAGTCTCGTGCAAATGACGGTCAGCGGTGAGCCCGGAATCGAAAACAATTACAGGACGGTCGTCAGATCTGAAGGGAATGTTTTCGCAAGAAAACTCATTGATGAAGTATTTGAACCGGCCGACGCTTCCTGGAGGGGCCTGGGGTTAATAAAAGGGAGCGGTTTGGCTTTCAAGCCTCCTTATGATGATTTCGACGCTCTTAAACGATTCCCCATGCAACTGCCGGACGCGCCGGATGATCCTCGCTGCAAATGCGCCCGGATATTGACCGGGGCGTTGACTCCAAACCAGTGCGGCCTTTTTGGGAAAGAATGCGTCCCTGAAACCCCGGTTGGCCCCTGCATGGTTTCATCAGAAGGAACCTGCGCCGCATACTACAAATATGGAGGCATCTAGATTGGATAACAAATCAACGTTCAGTTCTATTTCCTTGGCCCATGGAGGGGGAGGAAAAATGACTGGGCGGTTAATCCGGGAAATGATTCTTCCCAGACTGGATCGAGGCAAGCTTGGAGCATTACCGGACTCGGTTGTTTTGTCGGGTCTTGGAGAGAAAATAGCCTTCACCACAGATTCTTTCGTAGTCTCGCCCATATTTTTCCCTGGCGGCGACATAGGATCATTAAGCGTTCACGGAACATGTAATGACCTGTCGTGTTCCGGAGCCCGTCCAGCGTATCTGTCGGTAGGTCTTATACTCGAAGAAGGGTTTCCCTCGGCGGAACTGGCCCGAATTCTCGATTCCATGGCTGAGGCCGCAGACGATTCCGGTATAGAGATCGTGACAGGAGACACAAAAGTAACTCCAAAAGGAGCCGCTGACAAAATCTTTATTAATACTGCCGGGATTGGGGTTGTTCAGCCATCAGCTCAACTTGATCCCTCGCGTATTGCTCCCGGTGATTTGATACTTGTGAGTGGACCTGTCGGTAATCATGGGATGGCTGTTATGCTCAGCCGCGCTGAGTTCTCTTTTGACTTTGAGGTAAAATCCGATTCGGCGAATGTGTGGCCGATTGTTGAGCAATTATTGAAACTTGAAGATGGTCTTAAATTTCTCAGGGATCCTACTAGAGGCGGACTAAGCGCGACTCTAAATGAGATGGCAAATCTCACCAATTTTACGTTATCAGTGGATGAGTCCTCTATACCCGTGGCGCCGGAAGTTTCAGCGGCTG
>JAZDKD010000528.1:0-2402 GCA_043803345.1 Pseudomonadota bacterium | reverse complement strand
AAATAAAAAGAATTCAGTGCATCAGAATATCAGAATGAGAAGATCAGATGATCAGATTTCAGAACAAAACTCTTAAAAAATGCTTTCTGATATTCTGAACTCTGACTTCTTTTCTGATAATCTGGAATCTAAAATTGTTTTAAAGTTAGATCTTGTGGCAGGAAGGTCTTATTAAGGACACACGGAGGTAACCGTAACCGCTGCATCACCTGTACTAAAATTTGTTAAGGCATCATTTGGGGTAATTGATGGAGCGCTTTCACTAATTCCTGCAGTACTTCCATCGCAATCAGTACCAGTGGGGATATTAGTTACCGTGACAGTTCGAGGGGTAGCCGTAAATGCTGAGTTAAAAGAAATTATATTACCATGGACATCAATTTTAATTAGCAAAAAATCATTACCCGTCCCAAAAGATGTTGTATAGCCTGCCAGAATATATCCACTTGGGCTACCATTCTCATCCAATGTTTGTTTAAGAGACCGAAGTTGATCAAGACCGGTGCCGCCATAGGATATTGCCCCAGTTCCTCCAAAGGAAGTATCAAGAGTTCCGTTAGCAAGAGTTTTAATCACGAGAATGTCGCCGCCTGTCCCGAAAGATGTTGTATTTCCTCCCAGAATGTATCCTCCGTCACTAGTTTTCGCAAGAGAAGTAAGTGTATCTGATGAGGTGCTGCCGTAAGCGTTTCTCCAACCTCCACTTGTAGTCGAAAGCCCGTCAGAATCGGTTTTGATGACGAGAAAATCGCCGTTTGTGTTTCCTGCGGGAAAAGATGTCGTCGTGCCTCCCAGAATATATCCGCTTGGAGTACCGCTTGTGTCAAATGTTTGAGCAAGAGACCGAAGATCCTCACTATTAGCGCCGCCATAGAACTTTGCCCAAGTCGAACTTCCTGCAGGAGTAATCTTAATCACCAAAAAACTGCCGGTTGTGTTTCCGGAGGGAAAAGATGTCGTAGTGCCTCCCAGAATGTATCCTTCGTCTTTGGTTTGCGCGAGAGAGTTGAGTTGATCCTGCAGATTGTTTGACGCATTACCGCCAAAATTTTTTGACCATCCGCTAGCACCAAGCAATCCGTCATCTCCGGTTTTGATCACCAGAAAGTCACCGTTTGTCCCAAAAGATGTTGTATACCCTCCAAGAATATATCCGGTTGGACTGCCGCTTGTATCAAATGTTTGAGCGAGAGACCGAATTTCATCAACACCGGTACCACCGTAAAATTTTTTCCAGCTTGAACCAGTCAGTCCTCCTAGGGAGTCAGTTCTAATAGCCAGAAAATCTCCGTTTGAGTTTGCGCCATATGACGTTGTATTTCCTCCAAGAATATATCCGGTTGGATTGTGGTTCAGATCAAATGTTTGCGCAAGAGAGTTAAGTTGCTCTGACGAAAGGCCGCCATAAAACTTGGCCCAAGTTTCAGAAGGTCCTATGCCTCCGGCGCCATCAGTCCTAATGGCCAGAAAGTCGCCGCCTGTCCCAAAAGACGTTGTCCTTCCTCCGAAAATAAATCCTCCATCACTGGTTTGCGTAAGAGAATTAGGATCATCGGTGCCGATATTACTACCATAGGATTTTGCGAATAAGCAACCCGCCGTACATGACGTAGGAGCAGCCACTGTATAAAGACTGAACGTTTGATTATCAGCAGAAGCTGTGAGGGTTATTTCAATTTCTTCAGCCTTAGAGGCAAACGTGGTAGGTTGATTCTGCCAGTCGAAAGGAGAAAAATTCAGGCTTAAGCTGTCGACATCTTCAATGAGTGAATAATTATTAATGGTGCCATCGTTACGCGCCAAGGTCGTGGAAGTCTGCAGATAGTATTTCATATAACCCGAGGCAGGGTTTCTCAGGACAATATAGTTATTGTCAGGGTTGGTTGTATTGACTTCATAGATACAGTCGGCTTGTGAGATATCACGCATTAGCCACTCCATCGCGATTGAGCTTTCCTGCGCGACTTTATTTTTGGCGTTTGTGGCCCGATAGATAAGACTAGAGCGGTCAAAAATTAAAGATACGGCTGAGCCGATGAAAACAAGAATGACAACCGAAATAAGTATCTCCAGAAGTACCAGACCCTCGGATTTTATCCGCCTGCGCGTGAAAAACCCAATAGGTACCCCTCCTTTAAAGGCGTGGGGCTTCCCTTTCAAGTTCATGCTTAAACCCTCACAATTTGATACGTGAATTCTTTTGAAAAAAATACTACGCCATAATACTATGGAACTGGTTTAGCCTTTAACTCATCGATAATAATATTTTTTACATGAGGACCGGTGACAGTGACCGTCACCATCTTATAATCATTGGACGCCAAACAATCCACACAATTAAAGATTCCACTGGTAGCAGCACAACAACATACGCTTACGCTACGGCTAAAACCTGAATAATC
>JAZDKD010000527.1:0-2332 GCA_043803345.1 Pseudomonadota bacterium | reverse complement strand
CAATAATCCGTGATTTCAATCCGAATTTGTCTTTTTGAGCTTCTACGTTAACCAGCAAGGCAAAGGTTATCGACGATTGCATACAAAATTCATTCAAAACTTGGACAGGTGTTAAATTTTGATCGGTTATCTTGTCCATAAATTCCATTAACTTTGAGGGAGGTAAAAACTCAAACCGTTTTTCCAATTCGGTCGGAGGTCTGAGCGCTTCGTAAATGGAGTCTACAGTAGATTGAGGCAAAGGTTTTTCGAATCCGTGGAATAGGACAATGGTTGCGAGTTTTGGTTTCGTTTGCTCAACAAATCGATTCCTAGCGTCATATTTTTTTAACTGAGAATTGCCACCAACCGCTTTGCTCCTTTTTTGAGACATTGCAGACTCGGGCAACGCTGATTTGGCAACCGGGATAGTGTCTTCCCAATCCTGCGGGCTAATCCCAATGATAATCGGGACATTCCCTCGGGGATACAGCATTACCACTGCAAGTAATGCAGCCAAGGCTGCGCCAAAAGCCAATGTTGGAATTCTGAACCTAGAGCTTAGCCATCCCGTAATCCACGAAGATCCGATGTTCAAACGGGGATGATTGGCACGAGGGGTCTCCGGGTAAGCCTTCTTGAGGGCTTCTTTGATTGCCTCCGGCAGAATCTCCTTCCTTGGACTATGATTGTACCCGGTGACCTCAGACCGGCACAAATTACAGTTTTCCAGATGAACGGATAATTCTCCATCAGGGTCTTGACCGTTTTCGATAAATTCATACCACTCCCATGGTTCGGGACAAAAGACCTGTTTTTCCGACTTGAGAATTCCAGCGAACGAACCTAATGATGCCAGTTCAGCGGCGCATTCTTCGCATTGCTCCAAGTGGTCACGCACCATGTCGTGATCTTCTCCTGACAAAGTCCCATCGATAAACCCCAGGAGTTTGTCTTTAGGGTGATTCTTCTTATCAGTTTCATCAAGAGTCTTCACTTGTCGTACCCATTCTGAACAAGCTTGCGGTGAATGTTCCTGAGTTCTCGGATGCAGCGAGCGGTCTGAACGGTCAACGTATTCTCGGTAACCCCAGTCAATTCAGCAATCCTTGAGTATGGGGCCTCGTCATAATATCGCAACCTGAGAAGTTCACGGCACTTCATCCCGATCAGACGCAGCGCTTGCCTAACTATCTCACCTTCCTGAGAGACAATAAGCTCTTCTTCCTGACCAAAATGATTCGAACTTTTCATTACCTGATCACTAATTCCTGAATCTTCATCGTCCAGCGAGTAAGTTTCCGCGTGTCTTTTTGAGGCCTTTGAAAAACGATATTGATCCACACAAACTCGTTCTGCGACTGTGCAGACAAAATTCTGCAATGAATATGACGAATTGTAGTTTTTGAGTCCTGACAAGAGCGATATGAAAATTTCATGGACCACATCTTCGATTGCATCTTCTGAAACATGCAGACGCCGCCTCACGACCATTTTAACGAGTCTTTCAAAACGTGAATAAAATTCAGTCCACGCAGGTTCTGACCCTGAAAGGCACTGCCCCACGAGAGTAACATCCTTGTTTTCGTAGATCGAGGCCATAACTCACTGCTAAATGAGACAAAAATGAGATAGGAATAGAATTGATTCATATCATTAAGCCTTCTCAGATTTCTATTTAAATGATTCGGATTTCAGAAAAAATTGTGACAACCAAATCTATATATTTAAAAGCTAATATTTAAGAGCGAACTTGACCGGCTTATCCCGAGCCCCGTATCATTGAACCGAAATCCAGTGGATTGTCGGACATCCTGATAAATACCGAATGTACAATTGGGAACTAATAAAATGGTTCGATTAGGATGGCCTTACAAGGAAACTTCAGCAACCGAGAACAGCAAAGCCGCAGAAGAGTCACGTTTCTTGAAACCGATAAATTCTCCAGAAAATTGGTACGCCGAACAGGCAGCGGCGGGCAAAGGTGAGTATCTACATACAATCCAACATCGGGAATTTTCTCAGGAGATTAAGCCAGGCAGACAAGGCCATTTCATCGATATGTGAACAGGAGTTTTCTGAAAAGGTCTACAACGTGCTCTTAAAAGGATCTGAGATGGGAGAGCCGATTGATTCCAACTCCCAAAAAGGGGCGACACTTCTAGAAAATTTCGCTATTTTGTCTGGTGATCCGACTGTTACAGCGGATGTTTTCTTTTTGAACGCTAGATCCGATCAAGGTTTTCTTCAATGGGCGATTGGTCCTTTTGAGATAGAGAGATTTTTCGGCGCCGGCGTTAAAGCTATAGGAATGGAGATGGTTTTCTTCGAAGGGTGGAATGACGCTGTTCAG
>JAZDKD010000526.1:0-2473 GCA_043803345.1 Pseudomonadota bacterium | reverse complement strand
GGTAGAAAGAGCCATGGTCATGTGCAAGCGGGAAGTTGTGCGACCTGAAGACCTACCCCAAGAGTTGTGTTCAGCGCATTCCGAATCATCTGTTTGGTCAGGCAAAGACACTTGCCTGGAAACACGTGAGCGCGAACACATATTTTCAGTGTTGCGACAATGTAAATGGAACAAATTTAGAGCGGCTCAAATTTTAGGAATAAGTAGGAGCACTCTTTACAGTAAAATGAAAAAGCACGAACTTCTAGCGCCAGTTTAAATAGAAGACCATGATGGTCGAATTCTTCGAGGGGATCTTACGGTCGGAAGAAGGGCTGACGACTTCAGTTGTCTGGGCACGCTCCAGATTTGGCAACCGAATCCAAGTCAATAAGCAGATAAGGGAAATTGAAGCGTCGGAATTGGAGAGACTTTTAGGACAAAATCTTGTAACTGTTGTGGAGCTTGATGGACTTGATTCAGATGACGCCACTTTTTTGGTTGATGCTATTTTGAGAGGTCGATATTGCCATAGGCCTGGAGTGCGCGGGAAAGTTGACGCTGCGTTATATTTACTCGTCAACGAGGTTTTGGGAGAACTCACCAGACCAGACCTTGAGTGACAATGCTTTGAAAGGTTCTATGCTATCATCAAAAGCTTTTGGCATTTTTCTTGACAGATCAAAGCAAGAGTATTATTTTGTGCGGATAAGACTCAAGGATCTGATTCCATGGATCTTAATGAGTAACTTGGGCGGGTAGCTCAGCGGGAGAGCATCGGCCTTACAAGCCGAGGGTCACAGGTTCAAATCCTGTTCCGCCTACCAAGCCCGAAAACAAACTTCTGTGGGTGCGTAGTTCAGTTGGTTAGAACGCCGGCCTGTCACGCCGGAGGTCGCGGGTTCGAGTCCCGTCGCTCCCGCCAACAATTCCAATAGGTTACAAACACCGCTCTCTCCCCCAAAATCCATTTTCTTTCCAAAGGTAACAAAAAGGTAACATTTGGTCATTTTGAAATTTCACTTTTTGGCCTTCGAAACAACTAGAATTTGGGTTAACCCTTGGTCGTAAGTGAATTTATCAATCGCTGCCACCAGCTCCTCGTCGGATATAAATCCATACCTTTCTCCTACCGGCTTCATCCTATCCGCGTGCCCCATTATGGACTGCCTAATCTCGTAATCCAGCCCGCTTCGTCTAGCATTAACGTTCCATGTATGCCTTAAATCGTGGGGTGTGGGCCTTGATCCCTCCCATTCAAGTTTGTCCAAAGAGCGATCCCATGGTCGTTGACAAGATTGAACCTTGATTGGCAGCCCGTTCAATGTGAAAACGCTGTCGGTAGACAGACTGCGAATTTTCCCCAAGCGCTCAAACAACTCAATAAGATCAGAGTGAATCGGAATCCTCTTCGCTTTTGATTCCTTGGTGTCGGCGGCGTGCAGAGTGATCAGTCTTTTCTTTACACTGACATTCTTCCAGGTAAGGTTAACTATTTCTCCACGCCTCATTCCAGTGAGATACGCAGTCCATATGATGTCGGCGTACCATTTAGAACACCCGTCCATAATACTGTTGACGTCATCCAACCCTATGTAAACCTCACGCAGTCCTGACTTTTCACTCAGAGACTCAACAAGTCTGCATGGATTCTCCGTTAAAATTTTGTAGTCAATCAAGTTACGGAATAGCTTGCTTAACCCGCCAACCTCTTTGTTTACCGTTGAGTTTGAGGCGCCTTCACCTACGCGCTGCATCCGATATTGGTGAATTTGGGGTGTCCAAATATCTTTCATCGGGCAGTCTTTCCTAAAAAAATGAACAAGATGGAAAAAAAATATCTGATATCTGTTGGGATGTTTCAAAGCCGCATAATAATGGCTCTTGACGAAAAGCTGTATCGCATTCCACAAAGTCGCTTCGATCGGGGGTGGCTTTGCCTTTGCCGGTTGCAACTCTGCCGGGATTTCCCACGACTGATTTACAAATAGCCGAGTACATGCCTCATTTGCGACTTTGGAGAGGTTTCTGTAATCCTGTGACCTTAATGCATTGATAATCTCTATTTCTGCGCTCATCGCATGTCTCTTCCCCTGACATTCTGGAAGAGCAAGCTTGATAAGCGTTCCAAACGGTCTGAAATGGACATACCAGGTCCCCTTTTTCAGCTGGACCGACATATTAGTGAAATCTCCTTTCGCAGAGATTTCACATCCATTTCCCTAATATCCCCCTCATAATTTTCTTTTTTCAAAGAACTTGTCATCGAAGATGCGCCACGTCGGTCAAGCACGTCAACCCTTTTTTTGGGTTTGGTAATTCGCCTCGAATCGAGGAAATTTTGCAGATCCGCCTCAGATATTAAGCGCCGTCTTTCAGAAACCTGCGTAAAAGGTAATTTCCCCTCTCTCAACCACCTAGAGACTGAAATCTCAGATTTTCGTAATTTTCTCGCCACTTCATGCACGGTAAAATATGTTTCCAATTCCGTCTG
>JAZDKD010000525.1:0-3533 GCA_043803345.1 Pseudomonadota bacterium | reverse complement strand
TGTATCCTTGATCGGGGTCACTTTGCCTCCAGGTCTTGCCGACAGAAGTCCATTAACAATTACCCAATCATCCTGCTTAATACCTGATTCAATAACCCTCAAATTATCTACCAGCCGACCAATTTTTACCGGTCGTTGGTCAACTACGTTGTCTTTGTTTACAACAAGAAGGTATCGACCTCCCTGATCCATTCCTAGCGCAAGATTAGGTACGAGGAGGGCTTCTCTCTTGTTCAGAGGCACTCTCAATCTTACGAACAAACCCGGAAGGAGCAGGCGGTCCTTATTGGCAAACACGGCACGAACAGTCAGCGTCCCCGTGCTCTGGTCCACTTGGGTGTCTACAAAATCTATCTTACCCTCATGAGGAAAATCTTTTTCGTCGGCAAGCCCTAGGAAACAGGGTGATTCCGGTTTATGAGATTCCTCTTTCGAATTTTTGCCCAAATAGAGACGTGTCAACATCAGGAGATCGTTTTCGCTAAGATTAAAATAGGCGTATATAGAACTGTCGTTTACTACGGTCGTCAACAAGGTTTTCTCCTGGGCCCCAACCAGATTGCCTAAATCGACAAGATTGCGTCCCACTCTTCCATTTATCGGTGATTTCACTTGAGTATAATCAAGCTGAAGTTTTGCTTCTTCAAGGTCGGCCTTTGCCGCTCCCACATGGGCCAAAGCCATGTCCCGATTCGCCTTGTCTTCCAGGAAGCTTATTTCCGAGATAGAGGATGTTCTTAGCAGATTAGAGGATTTCTCCTCCTTCACCTGCGCCAGATTCAGGGCCGCCGTCCTCACATTCAGGGCCGCTTCCTGCTGATCTACTCGAGCTTGAAAAGGACGAGGATCAATTATAAACAGGAGATCTCCGGCTTTGACATATTGTCCAGGCTCAAAATTCATTTTATCCAAAAAACCTTGCACCCTTGCTCTGATCTCGACTGATTCAACTGCTTTTGTGTTGCCAGTGAATTCTAGATAATCTGTGATCTCCCGTTTTTCAGGGAGACTAATCGTGACCTCGGGAGGAGGCGGGGGGACAAAAGAGTCTGTCCCTTTTACGCACCCAGAAACAGTCAAAACCAGAATTAACAAAGGCCAATATATGTTGCGAAGAATTGCGAAACGCATGGCGGGATCCCTTCGAACAAAGCATTGTTGGTCTAAATCTTGAGAGGTCTAGCCTCATACACGACTACACTTTTTTCTTCAACCATATGTTGATTCCGGGCCGACACAGTTTTATTGTTGGATTGGTCCTCGTAAGCCGAAACGTTCGCTGTGTCTATCACTCGAAACCATTCTATTTCCGAACCATAAGGCAGCTCTATGAAGATGGGTTCTGGCGACATGTTCATCATGACGTGAATGTCAGGTTCTTGATTGGATAATCCGGCTAGAGTGAAACCGAGAACCCGGGAATCGTTATCATCCCATTTCGGATCATTAAGATTTGAACCATGCCATGATACGTCCGGAAATTTCATGTCCGGCGACTTCTTACCCGTAAGAAACCTGTTTCGCATAAGCGATGGATGACGTCTCCTGAACGAGATCATTTTTTTGACGAAGAGCAATGTTTCTCGGTTTCTTTCTAATAAAGTCCAGTCAAACCAACTAAACTCATTGTCCTGGCAATAGGCGTTATTGTTTCCTTTTTGAGTCCTGAGCGTTTCATCGCCTGCAAGTAGCATAGGGACGCCTTGACTCAAAAGCAGTATTGCGATGAAGTTTCTCGCCTGACGTTTTCGGAGCGCTGTTATTTGAGGATTATTGGTCTCACCTTCGAAACCGCAGTTCCAGCTAAAATTATCATTTGATCCGTCTCTGTTGTTTTCGCCGTTTGCCTCATTGTGTTTTTCGTTATAACTGACCAGATCATAGAGAGTGAAACCATCGTGACAAGTTATAAAATTGATTCCATTGACGGGCTTGCGGCCGTCTTTTGCATACAAGTCACTACTTCCGCTGATCCTTGTGGCTACCTGTCCAATCAGGCCTCCGTCTCCTCTGACGAAACGTCTTATTACATCCCTGTAACATCCGTTCCAGTCGGCCCATCGAAAACCTGGGAAAGCTCCAACCTGATATAGTCCCGCGGCGTCCCAGGCCTCGGCTATAACTTTTGTCTTTTCGAGGGCGAACGAAAATTCGATATTCCATAACAATGGAGCATGTTGGAGGGGATGGCCATCCTCACCGCGGGCGAGAACACTGGCGAGATCGAACCTAAATCCATCCACGTGCATTTTTTTTACCCAGAATTCAAGAGACTCCAAAATGAACGCCGTAACGATCGGATGGTTACAGTTGACGGTGTTGCCGCAACCCGTGTAGTCACGGTAGACGCTCTTGTCAGTAGGGTCAAGGTGATATGACGTCTCATTTCCGAAACCTTTGAAATTGATGGTCGGGCCTGATGCCCCTCCCTCAGCCGTGTGGTTGTAGACAACATCCAGTATGACGCCTATCCCTTCCGTGTGCAAAGCCTTGACCATATCCCTGAATTCATTAAGGTGTGATCCACGTTCCGGGGTGACACAATATCCCGGATGAGGGCAAAAGAAGCTGTGCGTGCTGTACCCCCAAAAATTTTTTAAATTTCCCCTGTCAGCGTTTTCAGGTAAATCCTGCTCATCAAACGCCATCACAGGAAGGAATTCAACATCTGTCACGCCAAGGTTTTTAAGATACGGTATTTTTTCTATGATTCCTGCAAATGTTCCGGGGTGGGCAACCTTCGAGGAAGCATGGCGAGTAAAGCCCCCTATATGAATCTCGTAAATGATCATATTTTCCGGGGCATGATTGACAGGACGGTCTCCTTCCCAGTCGTAACTGTCTTCCACAATCATGGAACGCATGGAAGGCCAGTTTGGTTGGTCAGGTAGACAAGCTTTTTTTCGATTCCAAAGTTTCGATGAAACAGCTTTGGTCCAGGGGTCGAGCAATTCTCTGCGTCTATCAAAACGAAATCCGTTAGCTGCTGTATCGCCAGGCCCGTCGACTCTCCAAGTGTAATGTATGCCTTGAGGAAGTCCACTAACATAAACATGCCAGAAGAAAAATGTTCGATTGACTGATGGATCCAGTTGAATGACCTGAAAAGGTTCTGGACTGTGTGCGAATTCATACAGCGCCAAATCAACTCCCGTGGCGTGTCTTGTGAAAACCGAGAAATTGGTGCCCTGGGGCTTCCATCTGGCCCCCATCGGATAACGTGAACCTCGCATTGTTTTGAATTGTTTCATCATGAGCATCGCCTTTAAAAAAGTCGGCGTATACGGGACTCAAACCCGTTTAAGATTAACACGCCGACGAGTTCGGTGTCCATATGTCGCGGCGAAATCTTGCCTGCGAGCAGCTATTTGTTGCCCATCTTTTCGACAAAATCCGATCCTGTTTTGGTGTACAGCATAATCTAATTGCGTAGTCTTTTCTCGCAGCCTCTGTTCCAGGTCAATTAAGCTGGTTTCAAACGAGCTGATTTTTATGACGATTCTAAGATGATAGAGGAGAAGTTGAAATAATAT
>JAZDKD010000524.1:0-3254 GCA_043803345.1 Pseudomonadota bacterium | reverse complement strand
TGGCAGCTTCAGAAAGGACCTCGTTCTTTTCAAATACCACTTCGTCTTTTAACAGGGTGTGACAGGCCTCGATCAAATATTTCTCAACCGGTTTGGGTTGTTCAGCATCAAATTTTAGGGCCGACCGTTGCGCCCTACTCTTAATAGCAAACAGTCGCCGTCTCTTTTCATTGATGATCTCGTGCCAGTCCTTTTTGAGAGTGTCTTTATCGATGAGGTGGTTTTTATTTTTCCGGCAATTGAGGGTTGCCCGTTCAAACAACTCTGAACCAGACAACCCTGGGTATTTGTCCGTTTGTTTGTAATGCTCAACCACTGCCTCTATTTGTAGACGGCGTTTGGAAAACCGTTTAATGAGTTCCTGGTCGACACCCTTCAGCTCGAAAAAACTCTGTTTATGGTCAGTTGTTTCCAACTCATACCCGATCTCCTTGAGACAAAGAGCCAACTCGTTTCTATAGAATCTCCCAAGGGACATCTTGTCCTTATAGAGGATGTCGTTGTGAAGAGCCCTCCAGGTCCCGTCGGATTTCTGCGTAAGATTCATGATCACACAATGGGTGTGAAGCTGGGGATCGAGTTCACGGGAGGTTATATGATCAAACTTACCGGCGACCAGGCTGCCGGTGTTAATTACCTTGCGGTTGCCGCTTATTTGCTCCCGAGTTTGAATGTTGTTTCTCTCGATATAATCGAGAATGTTGCTCACCGCCTTGTCGTGAGCTGTTTTAATACCTTCATCTATCAAGGCCATGATGGAAACCGATTTTGGAACCGAGAATGTGAGATCAATGCCTGTGCGTTTTTCAGGCTTGCCGGAAATAAGTGGCTCATTGTTCACCGGATTTCGGCCATTGAGAACTATGTGATAGTTCTTCTCTTCTATGGACCCGACAAGCCCAAGAGCCTGACACCCCCTGCCCTGCCAAATGCCACCTTCCTGAAGATAATAATCATCCTTCCGGAAGTACTTTTCCGCCTGGCCGGCCGCAATCGGTTTTGACATAGAAAGCACAGCAATTCCTCTAATGATAAAATGATCGAGCCCTAACACAGATCATTATCAACCATGATATCTTGGAAGAACTTCATTTATACCCTGATGACCGGAGTATCTCATGTTACAAGAAGCTTACCGTATTGGCTTCGACCTTGTTCAGTGCTGATTCCGACACGGCCTTTTCCTCCTTTCCATGACATCCACATAGGATATGTTTTCAAGCACAGCGATGCTTGATCAGATGGTGTTTGGCAACAGGACACTGTGAATGCCCAGTTTATACTCCAGCAGCAACATCCTCATGGCAAAGATCTGCTCTCGAGGCGCTTTTGTGCCGTATTTGCCCCCGATTTCCTCCCAGGTCTTCAAGAGTGATTGACTCGAATACCCCATATAGGTTTCCGGCAGCTCAGGTTCCGGGTAGATCAGCGCCATACCCGGATACTCTATGGACATGTCCCGTAGCGCGGTCAGTTGCTCCTCTGTAGCCTGGCCGCGATTCAACCAGGCCCTCAGCAGATCCATGGTCTGAAACCTCTGAAAGGTATCCGGTAGGTCTGGCCCTCTGTAGATCATCCCAAGTTCTCTCATGATGTTATCTTTCAATCTCCAACTCCCTTTTAAAATGATAGGTATCGGATACATAACTCGTGGTTGCTTCCTTCACGGAGGGTTCCAAATCTCCACTGTGAAACTCATCCTTAATGCCGGAAGTCATACTATGCCCCCTGCCACTATTCTTGGTGATAAGGTCTCTCAGGTCCCGGGACATAACAGAGACAGCCTTTTCACTCTTAAGACCGTTGAGTCTCATGATAAGGCCGCCTGCCTCTGTACGGGTCAACCTATTCGCAAGCTTCTCGGCATTGATGTCGATGCCCCTGGATTCAAGAACCTCTGCCAAACGCTGACGGGTTACCAAATCGACATTCAAACGCCTGTCACCCATCAGGGCGACCACCGATTTAACCTCGATCCCCTCGCTATCTAATTTTCTGACGAACTGGGAGACAGATCCCCCTGTTGTTAAAACATCATCGACAATGATAGCTGTTTTACCCATGACC
The DNA here is from genome assembly GCA_043803345.1 of Pseudomonadota bacterium. Taxonomy (GTDB): domain Bacteria; phylum Desulfobacterota; class Desulfomonilia; order Desulfomonilales; family Desulfomonilaceae; genus CAJBEZ01. The sequence continues at coordinate 1,187 of JAZDKD010000524.1, read as the reverse complement.
AACCGCTTAAATTCCGGAAGATTCAGAAACTCATATTCTCGCTGCTGGAACACCCGGGATGTTCTTGGAATGTTCTTGGAAGCCATGCCGTGCATTGGAAAAACAAGTTTTTCCGTATCAATGGGAGTATCATGAAAATGGGAAGCCAATTTCTCGGCCAGGACTTTCGGAATGACGTTTTGACCTGAAGAGCTGGGCTGGGCGATGAACACCAACTTTTGCCCCCGGAACTGCTCTTTCAGCCGATCTGTTTTTTTGTTAGACCACAGTTGTTGAATGATCGCGGAAGCTGCCACTTCGTCTTTTGAACCCTTGGCCAAACCCCATTCGCGACTGCCCAAAATTCCCCTATCGATCTTGGATTGACCGACGACGTTCTGTTCCTCGGGAAGCCGCAGAAAGGTTGTCATGCCCTTCTCAATCACTCGGACAGCTTGAAAATCACCGGTCGAATGATCGAGATATTCGACTCGGTCGGCTATCCTTGCGAGGACCTCAAGATTCTGTCGACTTGATTCTATTTGATCTTTAACTTCAGTCAATGTCTTATTGACTCCTCGTTCCAGATACAAACGATGTGCGTTTAGGCCGATGTGTGCCACCACAATTTCATAACCCTGATTTTTTGCTTTTAAAGCTGTGGCCAAGGTTGACTTCGCAGTCAAAGATGTTTGCAAAATCACATTTTTTTTATTTTCCAGTAATTCATTCGTTAACTGATTATAGGCACCGTGAATCGACAACTCCGGTTGATTCTTCTGAACATTCAACACTCGTTCTACACTGAGTCTTTCATTTCCATCAGATATCTGTTTACCCTTTAAATATGCATCACACTCTTTTGATAACAAGCACGATAAAATCATCAAATTAGGCATAGTATTCTAACGAATGTTTATCTGAATCATAAAATCAGGTTAAGAAAATCCAAGTTATGCTTGAAAGACATTGTGAAAATAAAAATCATATCACAAAATCAATTCAAATAATTTATTATATTACAGAAGTTACTGCAACATTTATTTCAATAAAAATTCTATGTTTTATCCGTATATATCTGACATGCAATGAATATGGAAAATGAAATATTTAGTTATTGATAGAACAAAATATTGGAGCTCAAAATTAAAAAAACTGCGATAAATTCGAGGTTCTGGACACTACTCTGTCAAGCATTGTAACAGCAA
>JAZDKD010000523.1:0-2275 GCA_043803345.1 Pseudomonadota bacterium | reverse complement strand
AGGATTCTGGGCCGGATCCCTTTTTCTTACTCTTAACAGTTGGCCGTTTTACTATTGCTTCGTCTCGTTCAGCGAAGCGGTAAAGAATGTTTTTGCTAAAAATATGGGATCTGATGATGAGGTCAGTTAGTAGGAATTACGATATGTAAAGTGTTTCAATAAGGAAAGGGAGCTACTTTGAATGTCCGCGTAGCGGTTGGAAGAAATGGCTTAGGGGTTCTTTCCTGCCGGTAGCGCAGAGCAGGAGGCCACGGTCACATGGAAATAGGTGAAAAACTGCTTCTGCTGATGTCACGGAGTCCTGAAGCAGCAGATTATCCAATTGGGCAGGCCGAGAGAACCGTGGACAATGCCCTCAACTTACTGGAGGAAATTTTTCCTGACTTTGATGGCATGGTAAGGGGGAAGAAGATCGTTGATTTTGGGTGCGGAAGCGGACATCACGCAGTTGCACTTGCAGAAAGGGGTGCTCAATTTGTCCTTGGTGTAGACACGAATTTAAACGTATTGGAGGACGCTAGACGGCTCGCAAAAACGCATGGGGTGGAGGATAGAGTATCATTTACGTCGTCATTCAGGAGGGAGGACAGGAAAGGCTTTGACGTGGTTCTTTCCATTAACAGCATGGAGCACTTCGCTAGGCCTGAGGCAGTGATGGATGAGATGAAGGCTCTCTTGGGGGAAAATGGGAGAATTTTGATTAAGTTTGAGCCTCCCTGGTTCGCCCCGTATGGGAGCCACACCTACTATTTTACCAAGGTGCCTTGGGTAAACATCTTCTTTAGAGAAAAGACGGTGATGGCTGTCAGGAGCCGCTATAGAAGTGATGGCGCCACTCATTACAGGGATATTGAGGGGGGTCTTAATAAGATGACGGTGTCACGATTCGAGCGGATTGCCGCAAATTGCGGGATGCGGATGGTTTTTCGAGAATACCGCTCCGTTATGGGGTTAGATATAATGGGGAAGTTGCCATTACTCCGAGAGTTGTTTGTTAACCGGATAAGTTGTGTTTTTTCTCTGGAATCGAGGTCTTCAGTGTCAGTGTGTGTTTAAAGTTTTCAAGCTTTGCCCCAAAGTCCTTTTTGCCAATTGTGCGAACATTGATCCCATTCGAACTTTTTGATTTAAGCTTGCCAACAGTTAATGCGTAAATCTGACAGGATATCGATAATTGCGGTCGGCGACCTGTGCCCTGGCGACCAAGCAATCATGGGTGCGGGAATTCTTGGCAAAACCAAGAGACATGGACCTGACTTCCCTTTCCTATGGGCAAGGGAATTTCTTAAGAGCGCTGATGTGACTGTGGGAAACCTTGAAGGGATGCTTTCTCGTAAAGTTAGTGGTTCCGGAGGCGCGAGGTTGAGGTTTTGTGGTCTAACTGAATTTGCAGGTGCAATGAGGTCTTCAGGGTTTACTGTCGTGAATCTTGCCAACAACCATGTCCTGGAGCACGGCCCCGAATTATTTCTGGAGACAGTGCAAATTTTGAAAGATGCTGGGCTAAGGGTCTGTGGGCTTAGAAGCTCGGGGGAAAAGTATTATTCCGAGCCTGTGATCATCTCCGTTGATGGTCAGCGGATTGGTATTCTCGGATACAACTGGGTCGGTGTGAATAATTTTACGGACGCGGACTCCTATATTGCGCAATCAGGGGACAGCCTTGTTAACTATACATGGGAACGAACAAGCGAAAAAAGAGTCATAGGGAGAGAGCACAACACACACGTCATTCATGACGTGTGTGAGTTAAGAAAAGAAGTGGATCTAGTGGTCCTCATGACCCACTGGGGGTATGAGTTTGTTTTGGTCCCTCCGTATAATTTAACACTTGAGGCACGGTCTTTCGTAGATGCTGGGGCTGATATCATTATTGGAGGCCATCCCCATGTCATTCAAGGGGCAGAGATATATCAAAAAGGCGTTATTCTATACAGTCTTGGCAACTTCGTTTTTGATAGCCGCGCTATGAGAATCAGAAGGACAGTGGCTGCGGAGATCACGGTGACCGGCGAAAGAGATATATCATACAGGTTTTTCCCCTATGTGGTAAATTCGGATTTCCAGCCCCAACAGGCTGTTGAAGGGGCTGGAGCGTGCATAGATTCGATTATTGCTGAATCCAGCCAGAAGTTGACAAGTGAAGACAGGGAGATACTCTTGGCAGATGATGCATTGTACCGCGAATACGAGCGTTATTATCACCGCTATAAGATGCAGAATATCTTGTGGCAATTAGTCTTGGCAATCAGGGATCCGTCCTTAATGATAAGCC
>JAZDKD010000522.1:0-7401 GCA_043803345.1 Pseudomonadota bacterium | reverse complement strand
GACCTTCACATGTGGGCAGCAACAGTTCGTTCATGGTCAAGGTGTGGCCTGAAGCGTTCATGACGGCATGTTCAACCAATATTTTCAGTTCCTTTAAATTGCCCGGCCAAGAGTATTGGTTCAATTTTCCCAGTGCGTCGTCTTCGATCCCCGATATATCTTTGTCAAATTCTCGGGATGCTTCCGCCAAAAAATGTCTAACCAGTAATGGTATGTCTTCTGGACGTTCTCTCAAAGGCGGTGTTCTGATAATCCTGTGTCCAAGTATTTGGGCGATCTGGCTGGAAAATCCATTGGCAATCATCTCGTCAGGAGATTGCTTGGATGTTGTCACAAAACGAATTGCTTGGGGGGACGCCAGGTTACCAGTAGGGCTTCCATTAATTTCTTTGATGATCGCCAGGAGTTTTAGTTCAAGTTCTCTGCTTAAACGATCCAGTCTCACAAACAGCAGGGTTGCGTTGTTTGCAAGGCCTCCTCTTCCAGGTTTCGAGGCGTGAGCGTCACCGAGTTTTCCGAGTATGGTGTCCCTGATATGAACTTGGTCCAGTTCGTCACATGATATTTTTATCAGTTTTTGTCGATCTTTTCCGGACAAGAAATGGGTCATCCTGGCCAAAAATTCTTTCCCTGCTCCCTTTTCGCCGTAAATCCAAACTGAACCCGTTTCCTGGGCAGCATTCTCAAGCGACCGCCTAATATTGGAGGTAAGCTGAGACGCTCCGATCAGAGGTCCGGGGTTGCCAGACGAGAAATCGATAACTTCAGGCCTGACATTTCTAGCTGAAATCGCCCTCTCGACAAGGTGGAGTGTGTCTTCAAGATTCAAGGGCTTTTCGAGATAGTCTTCAGCCCCTAGCTTAATGGCCTTTACCGCCGTCTCGATTGTTCCATGACCACTCATCATTATAACGTGGCACTGAGGAGCGATACGTTTTATAGCCTTTAGTGTTTGCATCCCATCGATGCCCGGTATCCATATGTCGAGGAAAACAATATCGGGTGAATCGCTCTGAACGGCGTGCAGAGCCTCCTGTCCATCATGGGCTTTCAATACCTCATGCCCCTCATCTCCGAGTATTGCGCCTAGCGAGGTAAGTATCTCCTCTTGATCATCCACTATCAGGACTCGTGCCTTTTTCGTCATATCTAGAACTCGCTGTAAAACATTCGCTGATCCGAGGAATCTTGTCTCGGATGGTTGGGACTATATCCGCTTGACCCAAGATTATCAACCCGCAATCATCCTCAGCGATATCGTTTGGAAGTTAATCGACGTTAGGCTTCATTGTTATGGAATGGAATGACTTCGACTGGCAGTGATAATCAAGTCTGTTGCGGCTAGATCTCAAAGAATAAAATTGGCGCTTCAGATAAAAATTTTGAGTTGTTAGTCTTGAATAATCCGACCGGTCAATTCGTCTTTTAATAAACGGGTCTTCATATCGGTCTTGGAGGACACTTCCAACCCCTGATGATCTTTATTAGACAAAGAAGCTCTCAACGGAATGTCTGCATTCTGACTCTTTTGAGGCGCAATACCTGAACAGAACGGAGAATCATCAAGTATATGAGAAACTTGTTGGTTGGCTATGATAGAACACGTCTGGTCTGATGCGAAAGTTAAAGCGGATAAGTTAAACATAGCAAGCAAGACAGAGCCCAAAATAATGTAGAACTTCATACCCTCACTCCTAAAAGGCAGCAAAGCAAAGCGCCTACCGACGCCTAATTAAATCTAAATGGTTTCATATCACATTTTGCACAATAATTAAAGAAAATTATTATGGATTTCGTAAGGGTAATGATATTCTGGGGCGGTTTTCTCGGCGTGAATCTACTGTTCTGTTGAGCGTTCGTTGTTGATTCGGGTTAGAACATCTATCAGTTCCTTGTGGTTGATAGGCTTGGAAATATAGTCGTCCATTCCTGCTTCTAGGCACCTTTCTTTGTCTCCTTTCATGGCGTGCGCCGTCAGAGCGATAATTGGCGTGTGTCTTCCCGATTCCTTTTCCGCCAAGCGGATAAGTCTAGTCGCTTCAAAACCATCCATGACCGGCATTTGAATGTCCATCAACACGGCGTCAAAAGACCCGGCCCTGAATTTGTCCAACGCTTCTTGCCCATTGGCTGCGATAACAACGCTATGCCCAAGATTGGTAAGCATGTACGTCGCCAATTTTTGATTAATCAAATTGTCTTCCGCAACAAGTATCTCAAGTTTCGTCAAAGCCTCTTTCGAAGGTTCTGGCTTAACTCTGGCACTGAGTGTTGAATCAGCTGTCGAATATACGTTCAATGTTTTCAGCAGAGCGTTGATCAAATCATCAGGCACAATTGGTTTGGAAACGCATCCAACAACCCCCAGTTTATTAAAATCTTGACCTTCCGAGTTGAAATCTTTTGGAACAAGAAGTATGATTTTGGAATGAGGCGCTACACTCCACTTATTTATCTCGCCCGCCAATTCAGTTCCCGTAACGTCAGGAAGTGACATGTCGATGAGAATAAAATCATAGTTGTTCCCATTTTGTTTGGTGGCGGAAAGAAGTGACATAGCCCCTGTCCCATCGTTCACAACATTGACGATCATTCCGGCTTTGTTAAACCGCTGTTCCAGAAGTCTCCGACTCGTGGCATTGTTTACGATTACTAAGACTGAAAGACCGTTCAGTTGATTAGGAGTAAGTGTCCGGACGGATGAAGTCTTTATTTCCGGCTCAAACCCCATGGTCACTGTAAAATAAAACACGCTTCCTTTATCAATTTGGCTTTGGACCCAAATCTTTCCATCCATCATCTGACAAAGCTGCGAGGAAACCGCAAGTCCCAGCCCTGTTCCGCCGAATTTCCTGGTGGACGTACTGTCCACCTGTTCAAATGCCTGGAATATGGAGCTTAATTTCTCTTCAGGAATGCCCACACCTGTATCCCGGACTTCGAAATAAATCTTCAGTTTGTAGCCCGTCAATTGTTCCGACTTGACTGAAATAAAAACTTCTCCCTTTTCTGTGAACTTTATAGCGTTACCTGCAAGATTAATTAAGACTTGTCTCAAGCGTCCAGAATCTCCAACAATTCTATCTGGAGTTTCATCGTCTACATCGTAAAGCAATTCCAATCCCTTGGTCTGCCCCTGAACAGCCAGGCTAGAGACAACCGTGGAAACGCAATCTCTAAGGCTAAATGGAGCGGCAAACAGGGACATCTTACCGGCCTCGATCTTTGAAAAATCCAAAATGTCGTTGATGATCCGAATTAAATCCTGAGAAGATACTTTGATCGACTCAATATATTCCCTTTGCTGGTCACTCAAAGAAGTTTCTAGAGCGAGTTGGGCCATGCCCACGATTCCATTTAGAGGAGTTCTGATTTCATGGCTCATGTTGGCCAGAAATTGTCCTTTTGTCTTGTTGGCCTGTTCTGTTTGTTCCTTTGCTTTAACGAAATCGCTAACATCTAGAACACTTAGAATAACCCCCTTATAATTATCATCTTCAAAAATAGGCTGAACATGCATGGACAGGTTACGGTTTTGCAGTTTTCTATCTATCGAAACACGCTGACGCGAATCCCCTTTCTTGAATTTAGATATTATCGCTCTTACGTGTTCCAAATGACGCCCACTCTCGTGGACATGCCAGATTGTTTTGCCCAAAACTAACGATGTCTTTGTCCCAAAGAGTTCCGCGAATTTGCTGTTGATCTCAGTGATAACGTCGTTTTCGTCGGCAAATACAATCCCTGCGTCAAGGCATTCGATCAAGGTACGGAGTTTGTTAGCTTCGGCTGAAACCAGGTCATTGACTCGGGTCAGTTCGGCGTTGCTCTGAACCAATTCATGGTAATTCTGAACCGCTGTTTCATAAGAAGACAGCAACAGGTCTACAATCTGTATACGGTCAGCCGCCAGGAAATGCTTTCTCCCCGCGAAAAAGATTTCAATTCCCATGCCCGCGCTGGATTTAGACCTTATTTCCCTGTTTACAATTATGTACTGGATTCTGGAAACCAGGAGTTTTTCCTGGTACGGTTTTGTAATGAAATTGTCCGCTCCAACTTCTAGGCCCCTTATTATGTCTTCCGGGTCGGAGAGAGAAGTAAGAAGAATGACTGGAATTTCCTTCAGATTTTCATCGTCTTTTATGCGTTTGCAAAGTTCATAACCATCCATTTCGGGCATGATCACGTCACTAATTATTATCGTGGGACGGTTCTGTTCCAAATATCGGAGCGCCGCCTTGCCGTTATTAGAAACCGCTACCTCGAAGCCTCTTGTCTCGAGAATGTGCTGCAGGCGAATAGCCTGGGTAGGACTATCCTCGACAACGAGGATTTTCATGTTGCCGTTTTCGCCGAGGTTCAAAAATTCCTGAGGATTTTCAGTCGTCATCTGTTCGCTCCAGCTCCAACCAGTCTCATGAGCAAACCAACAATTCTGTCCGGAGCGGCGATGTGGGAAGCTCCACCAATTTTAATAGCCTCTCCTGGCATACCGTGTATGACGGATGTTTCCTTGTCTTGCGCTATGGTAATTGCGCCTTTGTCTTTTAGTGTCTTCAGTTCATTTGCCCCGTCTCTGCCCATACCCGTGAGTAGAATCCCCACGGCCTTTTTCCCGAAAACCTCGGCGACAGACCTGAAGAGATAGGAAACTGACGGTTTCAAACCATTCTCAGGTGGATCATCGGTCAGAATTATATGGCTGGAGAGATCAAATTTCATCTGAAGGCCGTCTGGCGCAACATAGACAGTTCCGGCCTCCAATTTATCCCTATTTTTTGCAACCCTTACCTTCAGCGCTGTAGATCGGTCCAGCCATTCTACAAGACCCGCTGTAAAATTTCTAGCAATGTGCTGGACAACGGCGATAGGGGCCGCGAAATTTTCAGGCAATGTCTCCAGCAATTCCTTAATGACCGGAGGGCCACCGGTGGAAGCCCCGACGGCAACTATCTGATAACGTGGGGGGGATATACTATTTTCTACTTTTTCGGATTGGATATTCGCGTTATCTACCTTTTGCTTTGTTGCCCATCGACGCACCACCTTTACCTGTGACATTAGTCTCACAGTGTCAACGATATTTTTCGAGTTATTTCTATAATTTTCTTCAGTTGAATATCGCGGTTTTTCGACAGCAGCGACTGCTCCCGCCTCCATCGCCTGCCAGGTCTTATTGAGATCGCTAGGGTCCCAGCTAGCCGTCACAATGACTATGGGAACCGGATTTTTCTGCATGATTTGACGCGTAGCGTCGAATCCATTAAGACGCGGCATATTAATGTCCATAGTTATGACGTCAGGTTTGTTTCGCTCCGCAAATTCTACCGCTTCTTGGCCATCCTTTGCTTCACCGATTACAACCATTTCGTTCTCTATGGTCAGTATGTGCTTGAGAAGGTCCCTCACGACAGGGGAATCATCGACTACTAGCACTTTAATCATAGTAGTGACCTTAAACCTACAACAGACGTTTTACAACGGACAGGAGATTATTTTGTTCAAATCCGCTCTTAACTATATACGCATTTGCCCCTACATCGATACCTCGTTCCCGGTCTTCTCGGGATTCAAGAGATGTTACTATAACCACCGGCAGATTCTTAAGATTTTCTTGACTTCGAATCTTAGCCGTGAGTTCGAATCCGTCCATGCCAGGCATTTCCACGTCCGAAACCACAAGGTCGAAATTCGCAGTCTTCAGTGTGGACCATGCGTCAGCGCCGTCCACTGCTGTTTGAACTTCATAACCTGCAGATTCTAGAATATTCTTGAGCAACATTCTAGAAGTGATGGAGTCTTCTACCACTAGAATTGATTTAGTCTTCTCTTCATCTTCCGGTCTTTGGGTATGGGCAATCAGCCCAACACCAGCAATTCTCATAGCCGAAAGTATCAAGTCTGATACATTTAGGATAAGCGCTACCTGACCTGAGCCGAGAACTGTAGCGGACGAAACGTTACGAACCCTTGACAGTTGACGTCCGAGACTTTTTACAAGGACCTCCTGCTCATTAAGTATGGCATTTACACTGAAAGCGATTTTTTGATCTGAGGCTCCCAATATCAATACGGTAACGAACTCGGAGGCTTGATCCAGTTTGGGTTCACTTTTTATTTCCAGTACGTCGGCCAATCTCACCAATGGTAACACACGACCCTTCATTGTGATTGTGTCCCTGTTTTCAACTGTGCCGATCGAATCTCTTCTAACGCGACTTACTCGAATTACATTTGAAGTGGGAACAACGAAAAGTTCCGTCCCGACTTGAACCAAGGTTCCCCGAAAAGTTGCCAGCGTAACGGGTAATTGAATACGGAAGACAGTCCCGATACCCAATCTAGATTGTACTGTGACTATTCCACCAAGCTTTTCAACCTTCTCTCTCACTATAGCCAGGCCTAAACCTCTACCCGACAAGTCCGTGATGATCGGACTCGTTGATATCTCTGATTTGAAAATAAGCGCCGTGGTGTCTTCGGGGTTGAGGCCTCTCAATTCCTGTTCACTTATAAGATTTTTTCTAAGGGCAGCCTGTTTGACTTTTTCGACATCAATTCCTGCGCCGTCATCGGCAACCAATATCTCGGCTTTCTTTGCGCCAAGCTGGGAAATGGATATAGCCAGGGAGCCCTCCTCGGGCTTTCCATTTCGAGTTCGATAAGCCGGCTTTTCTAATCCATGGTCAATTGAGTTCCTTGCCAGATGAATCAAGGGATCTTTCATCTCCTCAAGAATCCTTCGGTCTATTTCGGTGTCTCCTCCTTCAATGGTGAGTTTGATTTTTTTGCCCTGATCTCGGGCTAAATCTCTTACAAGCTTGGGAAAAATCTCCAACAACGTGGAGGATGGCAACATAAGGACGCTTTTCATGTCATCCAGAAGATCATTAACCATCGAGGCGGCCTGACGAGAATCGTTTTCAGCGATCGAGTTGATGTTTTTTAACCTTGATTCAAGCCCTTTAATGGTGTTCTCATTTGATTCAAGGAAATCAATCATCTTCAAAAGATAAGGCCTGGCGGTTCCTAGAGCATCCCTGGCTTCGAGGGTTTCTACAAGATTCTTTAGAATCCTTACTTCAGGATAAATTTTTAGCCACTGTTTTTTTTGCAAATCCAGGCTTGACTTGAGGTTCCTTAAGTCAGAAGCCCTTTGATTCGCTGCCATTTTTATAGCCACCATCTCCTCAACTTGATAAAGGAGTGAATCCAGCTTGGACGTTCTAATTCTTATGGTTTCTGATTGGCCCAATCTTCTGGGTTCGTTGGGAGATGGCTGAACAAAAGGATGAGCCGTGGATTCAGATTTAGATTGAACCGGAACAACTTGATTCCCTGTTTGTATGGTTCGTGGGGAAGAACCGGCCAAAGTTTCCTTAATTGAAGTTTGTGGAG
>JAZDKD010000521.1:0-3873 GCA_043803345.1 Pseudomonadota bacterium | reverse complement strand
TTCTTATGCGACATGGTGCTATGGGAACGCAACCAGGATGGTTCAGCCTGTTTCGGTTATCCTTTCGGTGAGGGGTGAAACAGGAATGACGATGGTGCCGTATTATGCCATGGGACTTCAAGACTGGCAGAATATCAGGACGGCAAGCAATTACACGGCTTTGGATTTGGAAGTGTTTGGAACTGAATCTTGGAGGGTGAACAATAAGACGGGCTATAAGAAGATAAATTCATTCTACATGAACACGGATAAGTCTTTCACATTTAAGATTGCACACAACAAGGCAGGGGAAGGTTTTGAGATGCGGGATTCGACTTTCACCTATCGGATGAAACATAGGTACTTGGGATAATGCGAGATCAGAAAACCAAACGTGTAGCAGACCAAGCCCAAAAGGATTCAGGTAGTACGGCCAGTCCTACCTATGTTTCTGTGACTGTGACGGATCTGGACGGAAGTAGGCTTGTGGCTTCAAGCGCAGGAAGCGTTTTAGAGTCAGTTGCTAATCTTGCCTCTTGGATTGCAGGAACAGCCGATGAAGTGACGGTAACGAATGATGGGGATGGTACGGTAACTCTTTCGACTTCCTTAAAGGAAAGGGCGATATCCCTTCTTGCTTCAGTGAGTATCAACGGCCAGACTCTTACCAAGCAGACTATTTACACAGTCCCGGCAGGCAAGACGATGGTGCCTCTTGCCGTATGCCTTAGAAGTCCATCGGCAACCTTGGCTGGACTGACAGACCTTGATCTCGGAGGGAATGCAAATGCCGATGACTGGCTACAGCAGGTGACATTGAATGCGTTCACGGCGACAACGGACTATGGATTTGTTTTGCAACCGGAACAGGCGGCAGGACCACCCATTGTCCCGGCAAAAAAGACTTTCTACGCGGCGACAACGGTATTTGGAATGATGATAAACACAGGAAGCACAGGGGTAGCGACTTTTAAGTTAGACCTTTTTGGACACCTTTTCTAAGGAGATTTATGGAAATCAGACGAGCAGAACCGGGTGATCTTCCCTTGATGGCAAAGATGGGAAGGTATTTTCATGAGATATCAACGTATGGAAAGCTTCAGGGGTATGACGAAATCAGGGTTCAGGAAAGCCTCTTGGGTGGACTAGACAACCCGCGAACCATATTCCTGGTGGCATGGGAAGAAGAGAAGTTGGCAGGACTTCTTCTGGGGTGTCTGAACGTCAATTTCTATGATCCACGTGAAACAATCGCTCAGTGCCTATTTGTGGCAGTGTTCCCTGAATATCAAAAGAAGAAAGTGGCTTCCAAACTCATGAAGGAATTCGAGACATGGGCTATGGATAATAAGGCCAATATCATTATCTATTCAGGGTACAGTCAGAGTTTCATCCACGCCATGAAAAAGAAGGGATTTGAACAAGTAGAAGTGACCTTGATGAAGAGGTTGGACAGTGCCATTTCCGTGTGAACGATGTGGGGCATGTTGCCGGACTATTCAGTGTCGGTATCTTGAAGGGGAGGATTTTTGCTCAATTTATGAGAATAGGCCAGATGTGTGTAGGGTTGACAAGATGATTGACATAATTGGAATGAGTGATAAACGAGAGCAACTTTATAGATTAACTAAGAAGATTTGTGTCAATCTCAGGAAAATGGAGGAAATGTAACATGGCTTGGCCTGCATTGATTATAGCCGGGGCAGTAGTTATGGCAGGTTCAGGAATTGGGGCTTCCCATGAAGAGGGTGGAAATTTACTTCAAGAACATTATCCTGCCCCTTCCACAGAAGAAAAGTTGGCATCCGATCAACTCTTGCAACTGGCTACCAAGTTATTCGATGAGTCTCAAGGGCAAGATCCTGCATTCTACAAAGCGGTATTCGAGGGATTGCCTCAAACCAAGATGGATGACGCAGCCAGGGGCCGATTGAAGGCCAAATATGCGGAAATTAGCCGTACGGCTGATAGTGCTGCAATGACAGAAGCCGGTAAGGCATTTGGGGAAAACATCGATTCCCTTGTCAACCGTGGGGCCATTACTCCTGTCATGGCAGACAAGATGAAGATTCAGAATCAGGCCCAGGTTAGGGCCATGATGTCAACCTTAAGCAAGAAATGGCAGGCTACTGAAATCAGGGATGCCCGAAATATGTGGTTAGGTGAACAACGGTCAGGCGCGAGAACGGTTGATGTTTTGGCAGATACGAGGGCAAGGAACCAATCGCTTTTGAATCAAACTATTGATTTTGGCCTTCGGAGTGCATTGAAACGGGCGGGGGCAGAACAACAATATGAAGGTGCCCAGATGACAGCCAATGAAAGAGTTCTTGCTGAAACTCGTGCTGCTGAATACGATTTTTGGGGAAAGATGGTGTTTCCGGGTGGTGGGGTGAATATTCAGGCCAGACAACCTACCGGAGGGGATACCCGTGGGATAAATGACTATTACAGTAGTGGCATGCGTGATTCATCAGTCAGCGGTTATGATTGGGCTGGATATTATTAAGAGGCATAGGCTATGGGCATAGCAAAACTGATAGGACTTTTTAAGAGTGATCCTGAACCTTCTCCGGTACAAGTCACCGTCCCTGGAAAGACACAAGCTGAACTGGACTTGATCGACCTTCAGAACAAGGTTCTCACTCAAGCGACTACGCAAACACCCGAACAGGCGGCCCTTGCTGCCAAACAGACTGAATATTACAACCAGATGCTTGCCGACAACACCCTGAGTCCAGAAGAAGAGGCTGATTTTGAGAAAGAGTATGAACTTCAACTGCAAGCCCTGAATGAGACATACGGAAGGGAAACGACGAAGGCGGGCGGTACGCAAATGGCCGAACTTGTTTCCCGAGGCATGTTGGATACCACGACAGGTAGGGACATCATAGCCGATACCCAGGAAAAGAGTGCGGAGCAACTGGCAACACAGATTTCTTCGATGGGTGAAGCCAAGGAATTCGCAAAATATGACATGGAACTTGCCAAGAGAAACCTTGCTCAGACCGGCTATGCTTTAACGAGTGGAATCAAGGCGGCAAATCTCCAGACTGCCTTACAGGCGGCCATGAGTGCGGAGAATTATTATGCCGGGCGTGGTGGCCTTGAGGCGAATGCTGCCCTGCAAAACGCCCTCGCTGCACAGTCACGTAATCAAGCGGAATACAAGAACAGAATGGGTATTTGGGGTGGGATGCTTGGCCTGGGTCAGAGTATGGTTATGAAAGGTGCGAGCGGAGGGGGTGGATAATGACAGATTTTCATGCACAGGGACGAGCAACGGGAAATATAATCAGCGATTTCATCGCTCCAAACCCTAATAAAATTGCCGCACAAGCCGCAGAAAGCGTTAAGGGCAAACTGTCTGCGGGGGCGTATGGAACCGATTTTGTGAACGGACAGTGGATTATTACGCCTGCGGGACAGGCGGCTTATGGTGATGATTTCCAGAATATGCGAAATGCACTGATGAATGCGCCCGTGAAGGCTAGGGAAGCTCACGAAAAAGCGGTAGACTTAGGAAAAAAGTCTATAGATACTGTTATGCAATTTCATGCAATGAGTGACAAGAGAAAACAGGATGTCAGGGATAATTACAGTCTTTCACCAGAACAGAAAAGCGAAGCCTTTAAGGCTATTGACAGGACATCATTTGAGGCTGCAAAGAAATATCTTCCAGATATAATGCAAACTCAAATAACTGCGGAGACCATTCAGAACTGGAACAATTTAGATAATTCAGATTTACAGTTGAAGATTTTCGAGAATAATCTGAATGGTTATATTTCTGAAATGGATAAATCGGGATTCAAGGTTAAACTTCAAGATCAGACCATTATAAGCGAAGCCTTTCATGGCCTTTCGGATGAAGACAAAGCAAGATTTAGTCCT
>JAZDKD010000520.1:0-5185 GCA_043803345.1 Pseudomonadota bacterium | reverse complement strand
CATTATTCCCGAGGAACTTGTTTGTTGCTTGAGGGAGATATTAGGTATTGAATTACGACGTGATAGTTATCAACAGCTTCTCAATAACCGATTACTCCGTAGAAAGTCACATCTCACCGAAGTTCTCACTCGTTGTGGACTTCCATTCGGACAATACGACACAGTCAATACGTTAATTGACCATGTAATTTGAATTCTGTTAATTATAACATAACGGTTATGTCTTACCCGACATACCTAGGTGTAGTTGTGTTTCATCATCTTCTTCAGGCATGTGAATGCCATTTCTTCGACTCAATACGGGACTGCTCATCTAGTGAGTCGAGCAAAAATCATCAAGGAGGTCAATCATGGGATTTACCCGTCGGGAATTTATTGCGATCTCCGGCGCAGTTGGCGCTGGGTTGGCTTTATCTTCTCTCGGCATCGATCTTGGGCCGGTCCGCGCATACGCGGATGAACTCAAAATCGACAAGATGAAGAGCGCGAAAAACTCAACAACAATCTGTCCGTACTGCTCAGTTTCGTGTGGTCTTATTGTGAGCACGGACACCAAGGCTGGAAGAATCATCAACATCGAGGGTGATCCGGACCATCCAATTAATGAGGGAGCGCTTTGCGGCAAAGGCTCCGCTCTTTTTCAGACGACGGCCAATAACCCTAGTCGTTTGACCAAGGTGCTTTATCGAGCGCCTTTCAGTGACAAATGGGAGGAAAAACCCTGGGATTGGGCCATAACCGAGATCGCCAAGAGAGCAAAAGCCACTCGCGACGCTGATTTCGTGGAGAAAAACAGCAAAGGACAGATAGTCAACCGCGTTGAAACTATTGCTCATTTAGGAAGTTCAAACATTGACAATGAGGAATGCTGGACTCTTAACGCATTGATGAGAAGCCTGGGTATAGTCTATCTGGACCACCAGGCGCGGGTTTGACACAGCCCGACAGTTGCGGCTCTGGGAGAGTCGTTCGGGCGTGGCGCGATGACCAATCATTGGATAGATCTTAAAAACAGTGACTGCCTTCTGATCATGGGCAGTAACGCTGCGGAAAACCACCCTATCTCCATGAAGTGGGTAATGAGGGCAAAAGAGAACGGGGGCACGATTATTTCTGTTGATCCTCGTTTTACTCGTACTTCCGCCGTTGCCGACATCTATGCGCCTCTCAGATCAGGAACCGATATTGCATTCCTTGGGGGCATGATCAACTACATCATTGAAAAGAATAAGTATTTCAATGACTACGTTGTAAATTACACCAACGCGTCGTACATTGTCGGAGAAAAGTTTGATTTTAAAGATGGCCTTTTTTCGGGTTACAACCCCGAGACCAAAAAATACGACGCTTCAAAATGGGCATTCAAACGCAACGACAAGGGTGTCCCAGAGACAGACCCCACTCTGAAGAATCCGCGTTGTGTGTTCCAGTTGCTAAAAAAACACTATTCCCGATACCCTCTTGAAAAGGTTTCCGACATAACCGGGACCCCGGTGGCGGACCTTCTCAAAGTATACGAGGCGTTCTCTTCGACAGGCGTGAAAGACAAAGCCGGCTCCGTGCTCTACGCATTGGGGTGGACGCATCACACCTTCGGGACACAAAATATCCGAGCTAGCGCCATAATTCAGTTGCTTCTCGGGAACATTGGAATTGCGGGCGGTGGAATCAACGCTCTTCGTGGTCAGCCCAATGTTCAGGGTTCGACTGATGGTTGTTTGCTGTTTCACTTGATACCTGGATATTTGAAAGTGCCGCGAGCTTCTCAACAGAATCTGGAGTCCTACCTCAAGGCTAACACTCCGACTACGGCAGAGCCTCAATCCGCGAATTGGTGGCAGAACACTCCCAAGTATACTGTCAGTCTTCTAAAAAGCTTTTATGGAGACAAGGGATCGAAAGAGAATGATTTCGGTTACTCATGGTTGCCGAAGTGTGATGACGGGGCCACATATTCCTGGTTCGACATGTGCGATGTTATGTATCAGGGAAAAATCAAAGGTTTCTTCACATTCAGCCAAAACCCCGCCGGGAGTCATCCCAATACGAATAAAGTCGTCAAGGCGCTTTCGAATCTGGACTGGCTGGTGCACACGAACATTTTCAACAATGAAACCGCATCCTTCTGGCATGGCCCTGGTTTAGATCCTAAGAAAATCAAAACAGAGGTATTTCTGTTACCCGCCGCATGTTCAGTTGAAAAGGAAGGTAGTCTTTCAAATAGCGGCAGACTGGCCCAATGGCGTTACAAGGCGGTAGAGCCACCGGGAGACGCGATTTCTGACGGAGACATGGTTGCCAAGATAGTTCTTAAGCTCAAGGAACTCTATCAAAAAGAAGGCGGGAAATGTCCCGATCCGATCGTGAATCTCCAGTGGGATTACGTGGATGAAAAGGGCCGATATGACTCGCATAAGGTAGCTAAAGCAGTTAACGGTTATTTCCTGAAGGACGTGACGCTTAAAGATCCTTCGGGTAAAGATCTCAACTTTAAAAAGGGCGACCTTGTACCCACTTTTGGATTGCTACAGGCCGACGGGAGCACATCCTGCGGTAACTGGCTCTATTGCGCCAGCTACACAAACGCCGGAAACATGATGGCACGTCGAGGGAAAGAGGATCCCACAGGACTCGGGATGTATTCCAACTGGGCCTGGTGCTGGCCGGTCAATCGTAGAATCATCTATAACAGAGCATCCTGTGATCCGGCCGGGGTCCCGTGGAACCCCAAACGAGCTATTTTGAAGTGGGAAGGTGGCAAATGGGTCGGGGACGTTCCTGATGGACCTTGGCCGCCCATGAGTGATAAGGAAAAGGGGAAACTGCCGTTCATCATGAAACCGGATGGAAGAGCATTTCTGTATGGTCCAGGATTGGTGGACGGACCGTTCCCAGAGCAGTATGAACCAGTAGAGAGCCCGTTACAAAAGAACCCGATGTCCAAGCAAATGAATAATCCAGCGATCAAGTTCTTCAAGAGTGACATGGACAAGTTTGCATCCGGGGATCCCAAATTTCCTTTTGTATGCAGCACTAACGGCCTCGCTGAGCACTGGTGCTCAGGGTCATTTACTCGCTGGCAACCATGGTTGCTCGAGACTCAGCCGGAACTCTTTGTCGAAATGAGTCCGCAACTCGCCAAGGAGATAGGCGTCAAGAACGGTGAAAGGGTTAAGGTGGCGTCCATCAGGGGAGAAGTGGAATGCGTGGCCATGGTGACCCCGAGAATACGACCATTCAAGATCACAGGCAAAGTGGTTCACCAGGTAGCTCTACCTTACGCTTTCGGATGGCTGATTCCAAAATCAGACAGGAACAACTCAACGAATCTCCTTACACCCGGTGTAGGGGATGCCAACACCATGTGCCCGGAATACAAGGGCTTCATGGTCAATGTCACGAAAATATAAGGGGGTGTAAGCAATGTCCAACGGATTTTCGATACTCGTAGACACCTCCAGATGCACCGCGTGCAGAGGTTGTCAGATAGCATGCAAGCAGTGGAATGAATTGCCTGCCACGGAAACAAAGAATTGGGGCAGTTACCAAAACCCTCAAGACCTCTCGGCCGACACCTGGAAGCTGGTTCGATTCGCAGATGGAACCTTGGGGAATGATAAAGTTTACTGGAACTTTTTTTCCGATCAGTGCAGACACTGCATGGCTCCAGGCTGCATGGCGGTAGCCGAAAACGGTGAAATTGTCCAGGACGAGAAAACAGGGGCTGTCCTATTCACACCAAAAACAAAGGATCTGGATTTCAAGGCAACGCTGGAAGGATGTCCATACAACATCCCAAGGCAGAACCCGAAAACCAAGGTTTTGTCAAAGTGCACCATGTGCTTCGACAGAATTACCAACAATCAGATCCCCGCATGTGTGAAAGCCTGCCCAACCAATGCTATGGTTTTCGGGGAACGTGACAAGATTGTGGGCATGGCCAAGAAAAGGGCCGATGAACTTAAGAAAACCTACCCAAAAGCTGCGGCCCTGAATGCCGATGACGTAAGAGTGATCTTCGTCGTAAAAGACGATCCCAAGAAGTATTGGGAATTTGCCGCCGGCAAATAGCCAGATTTTTTTATCACCGAGTCGCCCGAAAAGGTATGGGCGACTCTCTTTTTTGAATTAAATTCCGGTCATCCGTCCAGGTTGACCAATTGGTCTTTGATTGCAACAGCAGCGGCAAAATACCATTAGAGAAGTAATGAACTTCAAACTGCGGTTTAAAATATGGCTGGAAAATGACGAAGGCAAGACCGTTATCGGGCTTGGCAGAGTAAAGATCCTGATGGCCATCCGCAGAACGGGTTCAATTGCCGCTGCGGCCCGCGAACTGAAACAGCCTTACAGAAACGTCTGGGCAAAACTTCAGGAAGCTGAAAAACAATGTGGGTTCAAACTTGTAAGAACCGAACCCACCGGATCCAGACTGACAGAGGATGGCGAAAAACTTCTGCTGGAATACATGCGGTTGTTCAGGACCTGTTCTCGGTCAGCGCTCTCGAAATTCCATCAACTCTTTGGAAGTCAGGATTTCTTGTCCAATAAACCTCAAATCAATGAAGATCAGGAACTCTAATTAGCTGATTTAGTTATATAAACATACTGCTTAAAAATACAAATAGAGTTGAGTTAATCCAAATAACATTTTGAGTTACCAGCGGTTTTATCCAAAATTATCCGAACCATTACACGAAAGCCGGTTCGAGGGGCCTATTCTTAGAAATCACTTACAACTGAACCAGAGAATCGAACTATTGCTATTGGAATCTGGCGCACAAACCATTGGATTGAGATACAGAGCAGGTTGTGGCGGTCGACCACATCATTCCATAGGCAAACGCTCTTAATCCTTGAATCGGGTTTGACCTTTATCAAACTTAACAGGAAGGATGGCACAAGATGATCAAAAGGAATATTACTCTTAATGGCGTAAACAAATTAGTGGTTGCGGACCCGGAAACCACGCTGGCAGACGTTGTGAGAGGTCAACTGGGTCTTACCGGCACTAAGGTAGGATGTGGAAAGGGCCAATGTGGTTCTTGTTCGGTCATTATGGATGGCAAATTGATTAAATCCTGTATCACAAAAATGAAAAAGATCCAGGACGGGGCCAGTATTGTTACCATTGAAGGAATCGGGACGCCGAATAATCTGCACGCCCTGCAATTATCCTGGACAG
>JAZDKD010000519.1:0-2502 GCA_043803345.1 Pseudomonadota bacterium | reverse complement strand
TGGAACGACGAAGGAAATGAACCCGGAGGGGACCAAGATCATGAATTCGTTTATATGAAGAAAGGCCCGGTACCTGCGGACTGGATACGAATCCCCAGCTTCAGTATTGATGAGTCAATATCGTTGGCCCAGCATATGGAGCAGTGTCAAATTCCTTTCAAGATCATCCAATCCTCAGGTTGTGGTTGCCGGCAATGTCTCCTCTGTGTGCCAAAAGACAGGTTCAAAGACGCTATTGACGCGTTGAAAGAATCCTATGGTCTTACAGGCGAGGCACCTGAACTTTTCACAGGGGATTGCCCTGCATGTGGAACAAAACTTGAAAATTTAGCAGCCTGTTCTGATTGTGGTCTCGTTTTATGCCAGGATGGATGGGAAGCAAGAAGCGGACATCCATTTGTCCATTTCCTGAACCAAAACGGACTCGGAAAACAACAAGAACAGGAAAAGAAGTAATAATTACAGTCCGGGTTGGCGCCTTTGGGCGCCATGTAAACGCGGCTTGCATTTCGCCTTCTTTGCGCAAATATTTCGACGGCAAATGGCCTTCAGGAGTTTCACCAGAAACTCCGACCGGCAAGGCGGAGTGTGCGCCGGTATACTTATGGTATCCGGCGTGCGCGATAACACAGCCGGGAAGGCCATTTCACGTGAAAGATTTACGCCGAAATGCATGACGCTTCCGGGTACGACGGATTACATATGTCATACAAAGGGCTGTCGCTTAAGACGACCACTATTTGCTTCTTACGAACAGCTTAGAACTTACCAGCAAAATGACAGACACTGAAATGGTCTTTACCACAGTCCTTAACCGGCGGGACTTCCTTCGAACAAATTGCCTGAACACGATGACAGCGCGGATGGAACTGACAGCCTGGAATCCGCTCAGTCGCCGACGGAACATCACCCTTAAGCACAATACGCTTGCCGCCCTTTGTCCTGGATTGTAAACCCTTGTCAACATCCGGCACCGCAGACAACAGGGCCTCGGTGTATGGATGCGCTGGTTTTCCAAACAACTCTGTCGCTAGGGCAGCCTCAACAATCCTGCCGAGATACATTACGAGGATCCGGTCACACATATACCGTACCACTGCCAAATCATGTGCAATAAAGAGATATGAAAGATCCATTTCTTTTTGCAGGTCTTTCATCAGGTTCAAAATCTGGACCTGTACCGAAACATCCAGTGCCGAAACAGGTTCATCAGCCAATATCAGCAAGGGCTTAAGCGCCAATGCACGGGCAATTCCGATCCTCTGACGTTGCCCCCCGCTGAACTCATGGGGATAACGTACTGCATATTCGGCCTCAAGTCCGACAGCTTTTAAAAGTTCTGCAACCCTTGCAGAACGTTCGCTCTTTCCACTCACCAGCTTATGAACCTTCAATACCTCTGAAATACCGCTCCCTATGGACATTCTGGGATTGAGTGATCCGAACGGATCCTGAAAAACCATTTGAACCTTCTGCCTGAACAATTTCACAGACCTGCCATGAAGAGCCGTTATTTCCTGTCCTTCAAATCGAATACTTCCTTCAATAACGGGTACCATCCCAACAATCGCATTGCCGATAGTAGTCTTGCCGCAACCGCTTTCTCCCACCAGTCCGAGAGTTTCCCCCTTTTCAAGTTCAAAACTTACGCCATCAACCGCGCGCAATTCACTTGCCCTTCCGAACCGGTCACGCGCCTGGAAGTAAACCTTCAAATCTTTTATTTCAAGCAAAGCCATAATTCTCCTTACAACGGAAAATAACACCTTACACAATGACCTTTTGTATCACATTCCATTTCAGGTTCTTTCTCTCTGCACAAATCTTGGACTCTTGAACAACGCGGTGCAAATTTACAACCTGTAGGCAGTCTGGCCGGATGAGGTACAGAACCCGGAATACCCTTCATTCGGGCCGGTTTTTCATGGGCCGAGCCTTCAACACCCAACCTCGGTACCGCATCAAGCAGTCCCCGCGTATATGGATGGGCCGGTTTGGAAAGTACATCTTCAGTCGGTCCTGATTCAACAACTCTCCCGGCATACATCACATAGACCGAGTGCGCTGTATCGGCAACAAGGCCGAGGTTATGCGTTATCAAGACAACAGCCATTTTAAGTTCCTTCTGAAGTGACGAAAGAAGTTCCAGAATCTGGGCTTGGATGGTCACATCAAGCGCCGTGGTAGGCTCATCCGCCACAAGCAATTTGGGTCGACAGGCCAGCGCCATGGCAATCATCACTCTCTGCTGCATTCCACCGCTCATCTCATGCGGATATGCCCGTATCCTTGTTTCAGGATCAGGCAGGCCGACCATGGTCATGAGCTTTATCACCTCTTCTTTCGCATCCACATCTTTCCTGTGAAGTTTTACCGCTTCCATAATCTGGTAACCGACACGAAACACGGGATTCAGCGATGTGCCCGGCTCCTGAAAAACATAGGAAATCTCGCGGCCACGGAGGTCAGTCAAACGCTGTTCACTCATTTTGAGAACATCTT
>JAZDKD010000518.1:0-15329 GCA_043803345.1 Pseudomonadota bacterium | reverse complement strand
TGGCAATATCAGGGCATCTAGCTTCAATATCATCACAAATCATGGATGTTCTTGAAAACAGGGACACCCTTCGAAGTTATGTGGAAAGCTGGGGAACATTGGCTCCCTTTGCGTTTGTGATGATCCAGATACTCCAAGTTTTGTTAGCTCCTATACCTGGAGAATTTACAGGAGCAGTTGGCGGATTTATTTTTGGCGTATGGCCAAACGTGATTTATTCTACCATAGGGCTCACCATTGGATCCATGCTGGCATTCATGGCGTCAAAGGCCATCGGAATGCCAATAGTAAAGTATTTTGTGAGTGATGAACACCTGAGAAGGTTTCATTTTCTGACTGAGCGTAAAGGGGCTATTATCTCGCTGGTTTTGTTCGCAATACCGGGTGTTCCAAAAGATATACTCTCATATATTTTGGGGCTTAGCCCTATGGGAGTTTGGACTTTTTTCTGGGTCAGCTCCTTGGGGAGAATTCCCGGAACTATTATGTTAAGTTTCAGTGGTTCGGCGATATATGACGGAGATTGGAAGGCCATCTTAGTCTTGGCCTTGGTTTGCGCCGTAATATTTATTTTTGTCTTTTACCAACGTGAGCGGATTGAAGAATGGATAAGGAGAAAGCATTCAGAGAGTCGATAGCGTTTAGCTTTTTCTTCTCTTGAAACTATATATCTCCAATGATCAAATTGGATCATTGTGGATCAATCTATACCGGCCAACATTTACATGGTCAGTATGGTCCGAAAATTCTTCTATTAATCAATTATTAGCCGGAGGATTAATGGAAACTGGGCCAGAATCAAAAGAGCCTGACAATCCAAGAAAACTGCTTTTCGAAGCTTTCATAGAGGAGTTTTGCTCTGTCAACAGCCATGAAGGCGTTTTTCCAAAAAAATGCAGGACGTGTGGTAAGGAATACACAAATTTGCATCACTACATTTCTGATACTGAGGGTAAGGCTCAGACAATGGAAGACGCACGGGAGATAATGGGTAGACATTTTACAATGGTTTATAGAAATTGCTCCTGCGGCAATACGCTTGTAGTTACAATTACTGATGAAATAATGCCTAAGATCGCTGAATTCTGGGAAGCTTTGAGAATGGAAGCCGAAATTTCCGGTCATTCGCTAAAAAAAATCGTTACCTTATTTGTTGAGGAATGGGAAAATGACAGTCGATCTCAATTCAGTTGCATAAAGAATAATGGGCGACTTTGACGCGTATCATCTTGTCTCATTATTTTGTCACTCTAGTGAATCCTCATGTTGATTACCGATGTAATTTTTGACTTGGGAAAAGTGCTTGTTCCATTCGATTGGGGGATAGCTATTAGGCGACTGGCGGTACAATTTCCGGATGAAATTGGTAGACCCGACCCACATAATCCCCAATCCCTCTTTTCAATGATAGGGGATTTGATCGATCTGCTAGAAATTGGGGTGATCAATTTCACAGAATTCCATGCCCTCGTGTCTTCGAGAACCGGACTAAGTATCTCTGAAGCGAGTTTTAGGGAAATTTGGTGTGAAATTTTCAAACTTGACCCCAATGTAGTAGGTTTGGGAAGGAAACTCGCCGAAAGCCACAATGTGTGGTTGGCCTCTAACACCAACAGAGCCCATTACGAGTATATAGTTCAAAGATTTCCCGAAATTCTTTTTTTCAGGAAGGCAGCCCTTTCTTACGAGTTGGGTTGCAAAAAACCCGAAACGCTTTTTTTTCAAAAGGTTATCGATTTGTTCGATATTAAACCAGAGCAGGCCGTATTTATTGATGACCTTCAGGAAAACGTTACAGCCGCTAAAGGTGTCGGCATAAACGCAATTCGGTTCACATCTTTTGAATCGCTTTTAAATGACTTAAATCATCTGGGTTTATTTGCCCATCCGGTTTCAAGGAGACAGGTAGTTGAGAAAAGATCGTTATGAAATCGATGGGTTCAGCTTTTCTACAGTCAGCGCCGGGATAAAGCGACCGGACTCAAATAGACCCGATTTTGCATTAATTTATGCGGAAAAACCTGCTGTGGCTGTAGGCGTAACTACAACGAATTTGGTCTGCGCTGCGCCTGTCATAGTAACTAGGCAGCGTCTACTCGGGGGTTTTTCTCAGGCAGTTTTGATCAATTCCGGAAACGCCAACGCATTCACTGGCGAATCAGGAATTAGGGATTCTCTGGCTTTGGCCTCAGGAGTGGCTGAGTTACTCTCCATAAACGAGGAGTTCGTCATACCTATGTCTACCGGTGTTATAGGCCACCCCCTCCCCCTGAGCCGTATGAGGGCAAAACTTCCTGACTTAACCAGGTCGCTACATTCATCTAAATTCGAAGACGTTGCGTCGGCAATCATGACAACAGACACCAAACCTAAAATAGCCTGTTCGGATAAAACGCTCAGTAACGGCCCGTTGAAAATTCTTGGCATGGCTAAGGGAGCGGGAATGATAGCTCCGAATATGGCCACTATGCTGGCGGTAATAATTGTCGACGCACTTGTGGAAAGGTCGCTTCTCAGAAAAGTCTTCGTTGACATCAACCGAAGGACATTTAACAGACTGACTATTGACGGGGATACCAGCACCAATGACACCGCCCTGGTCTTGTCCGGAGGTTCCCATTGCTCCATGAAGTTAAAATCTCAAATGTCTGATGAAAAGATTTTCTCTGAGGCTTTGTTTGATGTGTGTTCAAGCCTAGCATACCAAATAGTTAAAGATGGAGAAGGTGCCACTAAAGTTGTAGAAATCATAGTCAAAGGAGCAGCAAGTGAAGCGGCTGCGGAAAAAGTGGCCAGGAGAATAGCCGAATCACCATTAGTAAAGACTGCGTTTCATGGTGAGGATCCAAATTGGGGCCGAATAGTCTGCGCCGCTGGTTCAGCCGGAATATCCTTCGATCCATCAAAAATAGATCTCTGGATGGGGGCTATTCAAATAGTGCGATCAGGCAACTTGGTGGATGGTGACTGGGAAACACCAGCCTCAGAGGAGATGGGTAAAGAAGAATTCTCCGTGACAATAGACCTCAAGAAAGGCCCTTGCGAAGCTTCAGTGCTTACTTGTGATCTTTCTAAAGAATACGTGGAAATAAATGCTGACTACCGATCCTAGAAGAAATCATTAAGGTAGGCGCGTCGTTTGGTTTTTCGACCAAACTGTTAAGACTTTTTGGCGGCTACATTAGATTTGCCTTTGGCTTTTTGTTTTGATCCAATAATTTTTGGCGCAACTTTCTTGGCCGCGGCAATTTTAGGAACATTAATGGTTGCTCCAGATTTGAGGCGTCGGGACATGTTAACATCAGGATTTAGTTGGGCTAACATCTCCTTTGAAACGCCGTACTTTTTGGTTATTCTGGTCAAATTGTCGCCTTTTTTGACCACATGCACGATATGGTTCTTTGGCGATTCTTTCTGGATCTTTTCGAGTCCCGCAAGCAAGATATCCTTTTTCCCAACGGGGACGCGTAACGAAAAGGGCGCTCCTTCCGGAGGTGTAAGACCTCTGACTAACGCCGGATTGAGTTCCAACAGTTCGGGATAAGAGATATTTAAAAGCTGGGCCAATTTGTCCAAAGAATAACTTCCCTGAACTGGCACAATTTCCCATTTCAGGTCTTTAAGGTTAGAGGACAAAGGCATAAATCCATAAGCTTTGGGGTTCTTTGCGATTATAGCAAGCGCCTGAAAACGAGGGAGGAATTCTTTGGTTTCGCGTCGTAGCATCCGACTCGAGCATATATCTTCGTATTCGTTTGCGTCTTCCTTACAAAGCACTCTATCGAGTTTATTTTCTCCAGAATTGTATGCGCTCAGAGCAAGTCTCCAACAACCGAACATGCCATACAAATCTTTCAGATAAATTAAAGCTGCATTGGTAGATTTGTCTGGGTCAAGTCGCTCATCGACATAACTGTCCACGCGCAGGCCATAACTCCTGGCGGTCGCCGGCATAAATTGCCACATACCCAGAGCGTTTGCGGGTGATCTCGCGTCAGGATTGGCTCCGGATTCAAGTAGAAAAAGATACGCCAGTTCCTGGGGTAAACCATGTTTCTGGGTCTGTTCGGTGACCATCGGAATATACTTTGCCGACTGAGCTAAATAACTTCGCGTTGAGTTTCGCTTCTCATAGGCGTATTCCCTGAGAAATTTTCTTACTCTAGGCTCGTTTGCTTCCAGAGGTATGGGAGGATAGGCGCCAGGCTTACTTGGCTTCATTGAAGAATTTTCTTGACCGAGATTCAGGGCTTTGGCAAATGCTTTTGAAAATGGTAAGGATTTGAAGCCGTCTTTCTTGACCAGACTGGAAGAAGTTCCACAACCAGACAAATTGACTAGCAAAAGACAGGCGAAACCAATCTTCAAAAATGCGGTCAGAAAGAGCGACTGCCATTCCAAAGAACCGTTTTCGCGGGTGTAAGGGTAGCGCAAGAATCTCTCCAAAGTTGATACGACCTTCTTAACAATTCAAGGCGCAGGCAATAATCGGAATAACACAACTCCTTCTAGTTCTAAACTTCTGTAATTTTATCACAGTTATGAGCTTGGGTGAAGTTAAGGGCGGCGTATAAGAAAAGAACGCCATTATATGCGCTGTAATTTCAAAGAGATGAATCCCTTGTTGATCTCCAGGTGGCCGTTTGATTTGCTGGTTAGTAATTCGGTGGCCTGTAGTCCGAAAAGTGAAGTTGCAGGTAAACCATGGGTCCATTCCGTTTCTTCAAGCGCTCCTTGATCCCATCTAACGCGCAGAAAATCGCTCTCCCCATCTGTTGATAGGAAGGCCTCAATTTTCTTAGAATATTTTAGTCCGCTCTGTCTATGTTTAAAGTCAAGCGTCTCGACTCTATTTCGGCCGAATACCAAACATTGCGCTACCATTAAATCCAGCAATATGGCGCCTAAATGCACCGAATGAAACTCTCCCTGTATATCGAAGACAAAATCAATTCCCCTGGAGATAAATTGTTGCCTGAGCAGACCAACAATGGTCCTGAGTGAATTTTCCATATTTCCGGGAGGCGAAACATCCCCCAAAGAAACATATTTTCTGACACCAGACACTGTTTCATTAGCTCTCAGGACTTGATTCTTCATGTTTTCAAGTTTGTCAGCAAAAAATTTGGCGTCATTCTGGCTAAGGTCCAGTCTATCCACCTTTAATCTCAACACTTCACATATCAATGACATTGCATTAAGTGGTTGCGCAATCTCGTGAGCCAATCCTCCTATGAGTTCTGGAAAAGTTGTCAACATCAGCAACTCATCATCGAGCAAAGCCTGACTTTCAATTATGAAACTACTCATAGCCATTAAACCTTCATCAGTGGCGACTTTATTTACACCACACTGAAAATCCATGTCGAACGCCAAACCAATCCATCGTTTCTGGCCAGTGACACAGGCTCATGTTCACAGGATTCAAGTAATCCCTTTGGTCCACTTTTTCTAAATAAAGTGACCTTCGTGAGATCTTTTATCTGGCGTATTCCACCGCACGACTTTCGCGAATTACTACTATCTTGATCTGCCCGGGATATGACAATTCCTTCTCAATCTTCTTACGTATATCTCTAGCTAGCAAAGTTAACTGTTCGTCACGAATGTTTGAATTCTCAACTATGATCCTGATTTCCCTGCCGGCCTGGATGGCAAAAGACTTGCTAACCCCCTTGAAAGAGTCGGCGATTCTTTCAAGATCTTCAAGCCGCTTGACGTAGTTTTCCAACATTTCACGCCGAGCGCCTGGCCGAGCAGCCGAAAGGGTGTCCGCTGCCTGCACAAGGACTGCGATCGCTGACGTGGGATCTTCGTCTCCATGATGTGAAGCGATAGCGTTCACAATTAGAGGAGATTCCCCAAATCGTCGCGCAATATCCGATCCGATAATGGCATGCGCGCCCTCAACTTCGTGATCTATAGCCTTACCAATATCATGGAGCAAACCCGCCCTTTTGGCTTTCTTCTGATTCAGCCCCAGTTCAGCCGCCATTATGCCACACAAAAACGCCACCTCGATTGAATGCTGATAAACGTTCTGGGCAAACGACGTCCTGTATTTAAGTTTTCCGAGTAATTTAATTAGTTCAGGGTTTATTCCGTGGACACCAACATCGAAACTGGCCTGTTCGCCTGCTTCGACTATGGCTTCCTCCATTTCCTGAGTAACCTTCTTGACAATTTCTTCTATTCGCGCAGGATGGATTCTTCCATCATTGACAAGTCTTTCTAGAGCGATCCGTGCTATCTCCCTGCGAATAGAATTGTAACCGGATAAAATTACAGCTTCAGGAGTGTCATCAATTATCAGATCCACTCCGGTAGCGGCTTCTATGGCCCTAATGTTCCGACCTTCCCTCCCGATGATCCGACCCTTCATCTCCTCGTTTGGCAGACTCACAACGGACACGGTTCTCTCCGCCACAAAATCTGCCGCATATCTACCAATGGCCGTAGAAACTATCTCTTTTGCTTTTTTGTCAGACTGAGCAAGCGTGTCCTCTTCTATTTGCCTTATAATACGAGCGCTCTCGATCCGGGTTTCATCTTCAACTTTCTTTAGCAGCATATCACGGGCCTCTGCATTAGATAATCCTGCGAGGGTCTCCAGTTTTTCATGCTGCTTTTTTACCAAACCATCCGCTTCACGTTCCTTATCTTTGACCCTCTTCTGGCTCGCCTCAATCTCTCTCTCATGCTTTGCAAGTTGGGCTTCCTTCTGCTCTAGCTGGACAGATTTTCTTTCGAGGTTTTCATCTTTCTTTAGTAGTCGCGCCTCTCTAACAGAGAGTTCCGACCTTCTCTCTTTTATTTCGTGTTCCAACTCTGCTCTGGCCTGGAACAGTTGATCCTTGGTCTGAAGCAGAGCCTCCTTTTTTATTGTTTCCGCTTCCTTTTGAGCATCCTTGACAATTTGTTCAGCATCAGACCGAGCCGAATCGATCCGTCTTTTGTCAAGAACTCGGGCTACGGCATACCCGGCCCCCAAACCCAAAAGAACTGCGATAAGAGCATAAATTAAAAAGGGAATCGATCCCACAACCCCCTCCGTATCATTTTATTTGACGGGACGTTTCAGGCTTAGAAACCATGAAGGATGCGGACCAACGGTGAATTGTCCGTGGGCTACAATGACAAGCTGACAATTAGCAAAAATTCAACTCTATATATACATCCCCGAATTGTCATCCAGAGGCTTCATCGCACATCCCGGTTATTGGGTGAAAATCAAGTGACTAATGTTTAGGGTGGGCTCCCCCACAATCGGCCGTGGAAATAGAACTTTTGAACCTGGTTTCCCAGGTGGGATCCAATACGACTGTTTAAGGCTTCCTGCTGCAATGGCAGGCTTGCTCACCACAATCGAAGAAGGTTCCCAATTTTCGAGTGTTGGCTCAAAAATTTTCTACCCCTCACGAGCCGCGCAGGGGAACCTCACAATCGATCTCTCTAAGATCACCGGGCTCTAAGAGACCGCTGTTTTCTTCCTCAACTTTCTCGATTCCTTCTTGAATCGCAAGCCGACATTCAAAAAGTTCATCCGTTACATTTAGCAAGGTGAGAATAGCCAAATCCAGGGTAGTTACAACCTCTGTCTTTTCTTTGATCTTTTCGGCCCGGGCGTTAATGAAATTTACAAGGCTATCTATGTATTCTCTCGACCCTTGACCACGGACACTGTATTGTCGTCCAAACAGGGTAACATTAAGGGTCAAAGCGTCTGGCCTATTTTCTGTTCTCAGGACTTTTGAACTTAGTCCTTGCCCTTTTTTCAGATCAGAGCCTCCAGTTCATTATTACTTGCGGCCTGGATTTTTTCTAACTTCTCATGAGTTTCTGTGTAGTCGAACCAACCTTTAAAATTTATCTATCTCCCTTGTTTTGGTAAATCACTGAAGTGAATTTGTTATTCCGCCACCCTGACTTTTAACAAACCATCTTTTCGAATCGAACTGTCTGCGGAGCACCCACCATGCAATAAATTAATAAGATATCCTCAACTAGTCCGATAAGCTCACCAAGCGTTTCTAATTATATTTTATTGGGCCGAGGTGTCAAGATATATCTGGCTATCCCAAAGCTATAAACATAACGCTTAACTACTCATAATTAACTGGGTTTCCGTAGGATCGGGGTTTGCCTATTAATCTTTGGTCTTACAATTTCACAGAATCAAGAGGAAGTGATGATCTGTGGGTTTTTTTGCCGCTATCAACAAAAAACAATTTGTTAGGAGTCAACTACTAAAACATTAATCCGCCTCAATTCCGGTTAATTCACAAGACTCTTTGAGCTTGACAACTTTGCGATGGAATGTATTTCTACTCAATCCGAGACTTTTTGCCGCTCTTAGTTTGTTGCCGCGGCTTCTTTCGAGAACCTTTATGATCAGCCTTTTCTCGACTTCTCCCATTATGAGCGGATGGATGCCCTCAACGTTGTTATCAACAAGATATTCCACAAGAGTATCCAGTGAATCTCCAATATTATATTTTGAGATTGTTCCAGAGCCATTGGCTTCGACAATCCCCCCTAAAACACCAGACATCAAATCGGTCTTTATTTGCCCCGGTTTCATGGAACAGCTACCTTTCCAAAAAAATTGTTTATGGAAACCATAACCTGTTTAGGATCCTCTTCCGTAAACACTCTTGATCTGAATTCGGACGCACCTTCAAAACCTCGAGAGTACCATCCCAGGTGTTTCCTCATACTTCTTAATCCTTTTGAATCACCTGAAAAACTCAATTGATCTTCAAAATGTGATGCCACTATGCTACCTACCGAAGTTACCGACCTATAAACCGGGAATCCAAAAATTGATTCGAGAATCTTCTCGGGAAACCACGGTCGACCCAGCACACCTCTGCCCACCATTATGCCTTGACATCCAGTTTCCCGGAACATCTCAACAGCTGTCTCAATATTCAATATACCGCCGTTGCCTATCACCGGAATAGAAACTGTTTCGCAAACTTGCCTGATCAATTCTAATGAAACTGGTCCAGAATGAGCTGCCCTGCGACTCCTGCCGTGAACAACGATGGCGTCCGCTCCTTCCTTCTCTACTATACCGGCTAGCTCCGGCGCATTCAGCTTTTTTTCATCCCAACCAGCACGCATCTTAATTGTCAAAGGGATAGAGACAGCATTTCTCACCTCTCTGACGACATGTTTGACCAGATCAGGGTCACGCATAAGAGCAGCGCCTCCACCAGCCGCAACCACTTTTCGCGCCGGACAACCCATGTTGATATCAATGGCCGCTGCGCCGTAACCTTCCACAATCCTGGCGCATTCAGCCATGATTACGGGTTCTTTTCCTACAACCTGAAAGATGACTGGAAGTTTGTGGTTCGCAGTGTTCATTGTAGGCAGAACTTTATGGGCCTTTACAACGGCGTGAGAACTTATCATTTCCGTCCAAAGAGCGGAAGCTCCAAATTCTTGAACCACTCTCCTGAATGGAGGGTCAGTTATCCCCGCCATTGGCGCCACAAAAACAGCGCCATCAAGTTCCAGACTACCTATCTTCATTCTTGGCGGCCGGGCCTTGCCCAGAACGAAGAGGGAAGACCTTTTGCTTAGTTCTGGCAACCGCCAGTGAATTCTCCGGAACGTCCTTTGTAATCGTGCTGCCAGCTCCAATTACACTACCTGAACCAACTCTTACCGGCGCCACAAACTGAACGTCTGATCCAACAAAGCAATTGTCTCCAATTATTGTAGCGTGCTTGGTCTTTCCATCATAGTTACAGGTGATAGTTCCGCAGCCTATGTTCACGCCCTCTCCTATCTCGCAGTCTCCCAGGTAAGTCAAATGGGATGCCTTTGAACCAATGCCAACTGAGGTCTTCTTGATCTCCACAAAGTTGCCTATTTTCACATCTCGGCAAATTCTTGTTTCAGGGCGCAAATGAGCCATAGGCCCTATTGAGACATCGCTGTCAACCTCGACATTGTCAAGTTTCGACCCGGACAGTATTTTAACTCGATTCCCAATGCTGGAATCATTTATAACACAGCCAGGTTCTATATAACATGTTTCTCCAATTGATGAATTTCCTGAAATCATCACATTTGGACAAATAGTAGTGTCCAATCCGACAGTGACACCAAAATCCGGGTAAAATGTCTCAGGATCCAAAAGCGTTACCCCGTCCTCCATGAACTGAGTTCGTATCCTATTCCACATCAGGGCATTAACTTTTGCCAGGTCATTACGGCTGTTAACCCCTAAGACCACCGAATTGTAATCTGTATGAAACGCCAGTGGAGTCACATTTGCCCGGTGGGCCTCAGAAATAAGGTCAGTAAGATAATATTCTCGCTGAGCATTCTCAGTCTTCAAGTTTTCCAGCAATTCAAATAGAAGCTGTGATTCAACAAGATAAAAACCGGTGTTTATCTCTTTTGTCAATTTTTCAACCTGGTCTGCATCCTTTTCTTCCACAATTCGCATTAGCATTCCGTGATCATCCACTTGAACACGTCCATAACCGTACGGGTTTTCCAGCCTGGTCGTCAACACAGTAAGCTTGGAGAAACGGCTTTCATGGAAACTTATGAAATCGTATAAAACCTGATGTGTTACGAGAGGGGTGTCTCCGCACATGATTAGAACATGGCCCCTGAACCCCTCAAATACATTCGAGCATTGTTTGACAGCATGCCCGGTCCCAAGCTGAGGTTCCTGAAGCACAAAGTTCAAATCGGGATCGCCGAACCGATCAATAACATCCTGGGCCTGGTGACCGACTACCAAACATATTTTTTCGAGCCGCAAATTTCTCACCGCGTCAATGACATAACCTAGCATAGGTTTACCGGCCACAGTATGAAGGACTTTGCATGAGTTCGACTTCATGCGCGTGCCTTTGCCGGCGGCAAGGATTACAGCGCCGTATTGTTCCACTTGTAATATCCAATCTAAGAATTAATCAGTTGAAAACTATATTTTTTTGTCTATTAAGTGTCAAGGCTAACTGCAGGCCAACTATTATATCCATTAAAATCTAAGAGTTTATTTAGGTCCGTAGCAGTTAGAGAAAGACTTACGTAACTTACAGCCAAGTGCACATTCTCGACTCTCTGGCGTTCTATGGGCTCCGAATCCAAATCGAGTTTTGGCTGTGTTGATTTTGCTCTTTTTAATACTATTATTATCTGACTCTCATCAAAATTCGAGGTTTGTCTATTGATCTCAAAAACGCCAAAATTTGCGGTTCTCGGTTCTGCGAGAGAAACCGAAAATTCTCCCGTTTCAAAGCTGGCGCTCCAACTTGGCCGAGAGATAGGATTGATCGGCGGGATACTTCTCACAGGTGGATGCCCCGGGTTACCTAACATGGCCACGTTAGGAGCAAAGGCAGTATCTGGTCTTACTGTCACCATCTCCCCAGGCGCAAACATTAAAGAACACACCCAGAGTTACGGTTATCCTAATAGCAGTGATGTTATGATTTTTACCGGCATGGGAAACAAAGGACGAAACGTTATTCTGGTTCGCAGCGCCGACATCTGTATATTTATAGGTGGAGGTATAGGAACACTCAACGAATATACAATTGCTTTTGATGAATTATCTGAAGAGAATGTTATTGGAATTCTGTCAAAATCAGGAGGGCTCTCCAGCACATTTCGAGAGCTTGCCAGACTAACTAATCGAGTTCCAAAAGCCTCTATAGTAACAGACGAGGATCCTAGAATGTTGGTACAAAAATCTTTTTCCGAGTTTGATCTTAGTGGACACCGTTTAGGCCAATGAATGACCCCGGGTTAGATGACAAGGAATTCAAACGAGACACGCCTGTTTCAATTTCCGTGAGGCTGAATCTGAATAGTCTAGTTGGTTTAAC
This sequence comes from Pseudomonadota bacterium, assembly GCA_043803345.1. Taxonomy (GTDB): domain Bacteria; phylum Desulfobacterota; class Desulfomonilia; order Desulfomonilales; family Desulfomonilaceae; genus CAJBEZ01. The sequence goes on along the minus strand of JAZDKD010000518.1, from coordinate 3,468 downwards.
CGGAGTCAAACTGGTTCAAAACACCGTAATCGCCTCCTCAACCGAAAAATTTTCAGCAATCATTATAACGGATTGTCAAGACCTGTCCTCCTACAATCGATTGATTCTATCCATGCAAAACCTTTCAGACGTACCTCTCCTTGTAGGAGTGACCTTAAGGCACGGGCCAAGTGACTTAATGGAGCATGACAGATTCGCGACATCCTTTTCAGGTGGCAGAGAGTCCCTTCTTCCCCGTTTGACTGCTCAACTCAAATTTCCTATCGAGTGTTTCGGAATTTATGGAAAGCCAAGCGGATGGAAGGATGTGACTAGTCTTACTTTGAGCATTGCGTCAGAAAAATTCTTTGTTGGCCCCAAAAGTTTTAGCGTAGCAATTTACTACATTGAATTTGACAGGATCTTGCCGCCTCAGGGACCCAGATTGACATCTTTGGGCCTCGAAAGGATAACAATAAAACCAGTTAAGAGAAAACTGGCCTTATCGAAAAATAGATTCTTTGGCGCCAACGGCTTGGAACCACTGAATTTTGTTAAAGGTTATGTGTCTCCTTTTTCCGGAAACGACCCCGGCTTGAGTATTCCTGCCCCCCATAACTATCCCCAGGAAAACTCGGAAGAGATTATGAATGGAAAAATTATGGGGCAAAACGTGTCAGAAACAATCCAATGGACAGCGAATCCGCTTGGGGAACTCGAGTGGACACATTTCTTGAATAGACATCATTTCTTAAGGCCACTAATTCTAGAATATGCGCAAACCCAAGATAGAACGTTTGCGGAAAAGGTCTCCTCGGTAGTCACGAGTTGGATTGAGAAATGCCCTACTCCTTTAGATTCGAATGGAGGAGCCGGCCCGACGTGGGAAACATTGACTGTTGCATGGAGGTTGCGCGAGTGGTTCTGGATCAAGGGAGTAATGTGGTCGACCGGGCATTTTTCGCATGATACCGTTAATTTGATGCTGAGATCTGTATGGGAACACGCTAGAAGTCTAATGGACCATCAGGGGCACCCCAATAACTGGATCATTGTGGAATCAGCGGCACTGGCTGTGACAGGGGCCTTATTTCCTGAATTCCAGGAATCAGGAGGTTGGTGGAAAACAGGAATATCCCGACTTCAGAAAGCCATTGAGTTACAATTTTTTGGCGATGGAAGTCATTTTGAAATTTCCCCTCTTTATCATTCAATTTGCCTGAACGCTCTTCTTGAAGTACAGCATGTCGCTAACGCAAATAAATTGCAGCTTAATGAAGCATTCGTTGGGTCGCTGAAAAATGCCTTTGAATTCTTGATGGAAATCGCCAGACCTGATTTTACTTGGCCGTCGATAAATGATTCAGGGAGCATCGAACGAGATTATATCCAACTTTTTCAAAAGCTATATATTCTGAACAAAAGACCAGAATACTTGTGGTTTGCGTCAACAGGCAAACGAGGGAAACCTCCGAAGAGCGGTGTTAGAGTATTTAAGGACGCAGGAATATGCGTAATCAGAAGAAATGAATCCTGTAACCTCCAATGGGCCATTTTAAGGGCCGGACCGCCTGGCGCATTCCACATCCACAGTGATCTTTTATCAGTTGAGCTGTTTGACAAAGACACAAAATGGTTGCTTGATCCAGGGATAACTTCGTATGCTCCGTCAGCGCTGACCGACTACTACAGGTCGGCGGGTTCCCACAACTCGTTCGTTGTGGACGGGGTTGAACCAGACAGGACTCAGTTGCCGGTGTCCGAGAAAATTATATCATCCAAGAATATAGCCAGCGAACTTCAAAACCATGATTTCATTGGGGCTACTGGACAATCAAGAGAATTTAGCGATGGATGCGACAATAGACTTTTCTGCAGTAGGACCTTGTTACTTTTCCGGAACTCATATTGGGCCGTGATTGATCACATTGAAGGTTCGGGTACGCATGATGTGACTCATAATTGGCAATTCTCTACAGAAGTTAAAAAAGTAGAAGCTTGCGGGAAGCAATCAGTTGTGGCGTCCAGTCATTCGGCAAAGATGCTGCTTCAGAAAATGTTACCGGTTGCTTCGTCGGAAATCGAGTATTTCTTGGGATCCATTAATCCATACTCGGGCTGGGTTTCCTCTAGAGGGAAAGATCATCGTTCACACTCGGTGAAATTTAACACCCGAGTGAAACTTCCAATTACTTTTTTTTGGGTGATGCGCTGCATGCGAAACGATACTGGACCTTTCCCTTCGTTAAGCTTGGAGCGAGACAAGTCGGGCAAGACATCCCTGATCATTCGTCACAAAATCGGAACATTCGAAACTCTTGATCTACCAAAATACTTTCAAGAAAATTTATTCATCAAAAGCTAAATTGAAAACAACCGGCCCAAGATAAGCATTGCAACGCCAAGGATTAATATTATCGTCGCTATAATTGGAGCCAGGATTGCTAGAATTGCTCTTCCCGTACCTATTTTGAATCCCTCTCTGAGACCTATTACCAGAATAACAAATTCCCATATTCCAGCTAAGATGGATCCATAGAATGGCATTATGTTAAATAGTCCCGGCCCACTTGCGTAACAGCTAATTCTAAAAGTCGCCTCCAATGAAGAATTTCTAACACCCAGAACCAGGAGACAAATAAATAGAATTACTGGCTTGATAAAGATCTCCAGCGTGACGACAAGCAAAACATAAATTACGCTTCCGATTCCCATTCCGGTAAAAAATATTCCCTGAGGCATAGCCATCGGCATAGCTTTGGAATCTGCAATAGCGGTAGCAAAATAAGCGGAAAGAATTGACATGGTGTAAATTATAAGAGCGTAGAGAAATGGCAATTTGTATCCACCATGTAAAGGAAGTCGTTTAAAAAAATTCGTTGGCTGAAAAAGCGACTGCCTCAAAGTTAGGAAAAGTCCCTGAAGGAAACCAATTTGTTCTTCATCCTCCCATGGACTGTATTCATAACTTCTCCCACCAACATTCTGCGCAAAAGATAAGGGTTGACCGGATGGAACGTTGCTCTCATCAAACCTGGAGCTTTGCGAGCATTCAGAACATTGTTCGCTCATGTTGGACCCTGGATCAAAGTCTTTTCCGCACTTACGACAAATCACGATTCAACCTCGACAAGTCAGCTTTCGAATCAGAATTGGTGAAGGATTCGTTTATGTTTATTTTCTAAAAAACATCTGCTGAGAAAATGAAAATCTCTGTTTCCGGATCTTTCCAGGTTTGACGTGAAAGCCCAGCCTTTCTGCAAGTCTCTTCAAGAAAGGTTATCTTGTTCCAACCGCGGTCAGCAGCCACTTGCGGAAGGAGAAGTCCTGAACGTCCTCCATTTCGTAATAATAGCCCGTGAACGCCCACCTGGATTTCACCTATGTCTTGAACCTTCTTCAACGGAGTCAACACAGATATTTCATTTTCAAGGAAGTCCAGTTCATCCTCTGACACAGGCCCAAACCGGGGATCATTGAACGCCGCCG
>JAZDKD010000517.1:0-2738 GCA_043803345.1 Pseudomonadota bacterium | reverse complement strand
GTGTGAGGTGTAATTGCAGCCTCGATCTTTTCCGGGTCAAGATTGAACGTTTCTGGATGGATATCTACGAAAACGGGTTTGATACCATTCCACAGCAGGGAATGAGCAGTGGCAACAAATGAAAAAGGCGTAGTAATAACCTCACCGGTAATACGTAATGCCTGAAGTGCCGTCACAATGGCAAGCGTGCCGTTGGCAAATAAGGCTAGATGTTCTACACTAAGATAATCGGCAAGCTTTTTTTCCAGTTCCTGATGAAAGGGGCCGCTGTTGGTGAGCCATTTGCTCTCCCAGATTTGTTCCAAATATGGTATGAATTCTGAAAGGGGTGGAAGATAAGGACGGGTAACATAAATATTCTTAACTTTTTCTGTCAAATTGTTCATGTTATTCTCCTTAACATTCTTTTTTGGAACCCCCCCTGTAAGAGAGCATTATGTTGGTAAACCATTAACCTGATTTGTGTACCATTCAACCGTTTTTACTAAACCCTCTCTAAAATCTGCAAAAGGGTTATAATCAATAGTTTCTTTTGCCCACTTTACCGAAGCAAATGAATGTTTAATATCACCGCACAAAGCCTTTAGGGACGTTCCTGCATAACTGCGTTAGTTCCTTTTAGCCCACTTCTCTCTATATTTGTCAAATACTTTCTCACCCTTCTCCAAACTCCGCGCGATGTTTACAGGATGAATATTTAAAGCCTGGCCTATCTCTGTAAACCGATATCCCATCTCTTTGACAGCTAAAAAAAATTATAAAAGGGGACGGTTCTATTTTCCATTCCTGCGACCGAAAACGAGCATGCTGCAGGCCATGATTTAAATAGACCTATAGGGCTTGGGATATTGGAATTATTGCGTTTGTTGCGTTCATCTGGTTTGTTTGGTTTATCTGGTTTGTCTGGTTGATAAGGTTCAACATCCGCTATCCCTCCGCAGAGGAGAAGGGTAGGGGTCTTTCATCTTACTCTCGTCGATGTGGTTTGGACAGGCTTCCGCCACACTGGATACCTGGTGTATCCAGTCAAAATTCCTGAGAAAAAATGTGATGATACCTAACAAAGCTAAAGTATCCTCCTATATAGCGTGCTATTTGTCAAGAATTAGCCAGTGGAGTGTCATTTAAACTTCAAAAGTGGACACCTCTTAATAGATTTAAGCTTGAAAAGTCGACATCTGATTTTTAGACCGTTTGAGTTATCCATATGGGGATAGAGAGCAGAGAGATTTTAACCCAGCTCCCCCTTGGGTGGAGCGGGGTGGCCCGGAGGGCAAAATCTCGGAGCTCTCATAGTAAAGGCCTCGGGGGACGTTGTTCAATCCTTTCACTTTTCTGGTCGATCTAAAAACAGCGAGACAAGTCCCAGGGGACGTTGATGAATTCTATCACTTCTCTGGTTTGTCTGGTTGATCTGGTCTATCTAGTCTGTTTGGTCTGTCTCGTAGATCTCGTCTGTTTGGTTCTCCTGCAGGATTGGGGTCGGACCAAGTCAACCCATTGATATCATGTCCTTTATGTGTGAAACATGGCCTATTTTAGGGCTTAAAGTGCCCATTTTACCCCCAAAAAGGAGCCTTTAAGAAAAGGAGAACATCGGGATCAGAATTGTTGACGGGTCACCGGGGTCGGGCCACGCTAACCCGCTGATATTCATACAATTTCGTCCCAAAAATCCATGTTTGCAGGGCTTAGAGCACTGTTTTTATCGGTAAAATCATAGCAGTAGCAGCCATTCGTTTCACGCAGTGCTATGTTGCTTTTTCCAGAAGTTCAAAGAATCGGCCCCTTGTCATCCCGGCAGTTGTCATATTCGTGCGTATATGGGTAACCGGAACGAGCTTTGGGCTACTTTTTATCACCAACGGTCTCCTCACGCCTGGTTTTGTCATCACGATGTGGTCACCTTTTTGTCCTCTGATAGAAAATCCATCAAGTTCGAAAATTCGTATCAAGATTTCATAGTGAGTAGGGGTTATCTTTTTCTCTGACATGCTACTACATGGCTACTGCAAGTTTTTCTTCCATGACAGGCTGTCTCGGTTCCCAAGAACCATTCTTCTCAACAAAACCGGCCTCCTCCAATACCTCTTGCAAGGTTTCCATTTCCAGGCATGTTTGAATAAATGCACTGAGGGCCTCTCTGAATGATTCTCTGGCATCTCCGATTGTATCACCAAAACTGGAAATATTGAGCTCTGGTGAAAGAGCCACGTAGACATCTTCTTCTTTAAAAATTTCAATTCTTACTGAAATGTTCATTTAGCCAACACCTCGCTTTTAAGGATTGTTAGGCGAAAGAGAGATCAAACTATGGCCGGGACTCTCGGGACGTTCATACCATTATAACATTCTGGTCTGTTTGGTCTGTTTCGTCCGGAACCGTTGAAACCGTTTGATTTATCCTTGCAGGATGGAATTGATTCATTTCATGAATGGAAGTTACTCCCGCTGTGCGGCATCGGAAGCGAGCCTTCGGCAAGGGTGCGTTGTTTTCGGGACGTTGTTGCCTAGGTTGACTTGCTCGGTTCTCCAAGGTCGTGGCGCAGGCAAGCTCCCATTCCAGCCGAAGGAGCTCCTAGGGACATCCTATATTGTTTTTGTCAAGAGAAAAAGTAAGAAAAAATAAAACCTTTAAAAACAAAGAGTTGAAAACAGGTCCTCTTTTTAGAAACACCTCTCCTTCTGAATCAGTTCATGGATTCCTTTTTGGTTTCGACGAATTTCTCGCCAATGAC
>JAZDKD010000516.1:0-17898 GCA_043803345.1 Pseudomonadota bacterium | reverse complement strand
CCACAACATTTGTGGATTCATCCCGCCCGGAATACCATCATTGTTCGGTCTTGTTTTCAGTCAGACCGAATTGGCTCAAAACATCTTTGATGAAAAAGGTTACTTCATCAATTATTTGGGGATATTTTTGAGCGAATGTGGCTTTCTCAAGAGTAGAACCGACACTCTCCGCATTTTTCGAATCATTTTCAGTCTTTGATATAGGATTTCCGGAAGAATCATATTTCTCATAACCTACAGCCATGACAACATTTACACTTAGAAACATGATCAAGACTATAATTCCGCAGACCTTACGAAAAGATCTCATGTTAATCCTCCAGCCTTTTAATCAAAAGGTATTACTCAATGTTATTATTATATCATAACTTATTGAAAATGAAAACGCTTGCAGCATAGAATGTTGGCAACAAACAGTGGTTCGGATCTATGATTCAGAAACGAAGTAGGCTAGCATGTGCGCAAACCAGACAAAACGTTATGCGCCTATGAGGTTAATACAAATGTCGATCGGATGGATGGCAAGTAATCGGCGGGTTCCATATGATACCTTGTCTGCATGCATGGATTTGGTTTCCTTACCTTATCAATTATTATTCATGATCTTACGTGGCCAATTTCTTGGGTTCCACATTTACTCCGAATCTAAATACAATAGCGGCTACTACCATTAACGCAGCCACAATCGCGAAAGACAACCGATAATCTGAGCCTGAACCCGTCAAGCCGATAAGAGCCCCGGCCAGCAACGGACCTGAGGCGTGCCCCACATCGAAGATCGTGCCAAAGGTTCCCATTGCGGAACCAAGGTTGTCGTCTTTGCAGAAGTCGGCAACCATAGCCGCCGCTGAGGATGTGACAATCGCCTCACCCAGGCCAAAGATTGCGGAGAGCAAAAGAATAACCATATAACCTTTGAACCACGGAATTAGAACGAACGGAATAGCGCAGACGAACATTCCCCAAAAAAGAAAAGTCTGGCGGCCATGCCGATCTGAAAACCTTCCCATTAACGGTTTGGTCAGGATAGTAACCGCAACCTGTACGCCCCACAAAAGCCCGGCCTCGAATGCCGAAAATCCGCATATTACAACCGCGTAGATCGGGAGAAACGCCTCCAGGGCTCCGACTGAGAGGTTCTGGACGCCTTCCATATTGCTTGTCAGCAACACCCTTCGATCCATCAAGATCTCTCTGATTCCCGTCCGAAATTGTGTCCATACCGCAGAGACGGTTTTGCCGTTTGTATGATTAGGCTGGTCCCATTTGCCCTTCATGACCCAAAGAGCCATAAATAGGGATGACATACCGAGGGCAGCCACAACTCCATAGACGATGTGGAAGTGTGTCAGGTTTGGCTCCTGACCGTGAGCCAGCCATGTCAACAAGAACCCTCCTAGAGGCGCTCCTATAAGGTTTCCAATAATAGTGACCGAAGAAAACCATGATAGCGTTTCAGCCCTTTTTGATCCGGCGACGCCAAGCACCACAGCCATGATTACGGGTCCGTAAATCGCCGTTGCGAAGCCATGAAAGAAACGAACAACAACAAGCGCCTCGTAAGACGAAACAAATAAGTAAGCGAACGGGACAAACGCAAATACGGCCAAACCCATGAATAGTGTTCTAGTCCTGCCTATGACGTCGGAAAGCACACCCGCCGGCATTTTGAAGAATATTCCGGTTACAGTGGAGATTGCGACAGCAAAACCTATAGCCTCTGGCCCAACCCCTAGAGAGGCCGCAAACAAAGCGAGGACAGGTGTCCTGGCTAAAGCATAGGAAGCTCGAGCTAGGAATCCGACTGCGCATAGGCCCGTGAAGGCGCCATTCATTCCACCATTCGTGTCGGCAACTAGACTCTCACCATCCAAGGTCTTTGCGTCTACTTTTGTCATGAATCGGGCCTCTGTTTAATTCTCAGTGCCGCCCCCTTAATCAGCCTTGTGAACGAGACTGGCTGAAATGGCTGTGCCGATAATTTCTTTTCCAATCATATAACGAGCTATCACGTCGTCGTATATGTGTTGCACATATTCATTTAAACCTTCTTCTCCGTATTTCGCTCTAATTATGCTTCCGAATTCGCAGATTCTTGAAACGTCGTGGCGCTCGGCTTTCTTGTAGGGGTCCTTGTCCATCCATTCATGAATCTCGGCATAATCTCTGCCGGTCCTTCTAAGGCTTATCTCAGTGTGCTTATTAATGCTTGGCATAATCTATCCTTTATTTACGCCGTAGATATTCGTACAGGTGATCAAAGATTGCACTACCTAGTTCCATTCGCGTTTCGTCAGACTTGTGAGCAGATACCAGTCCTTTCAAGAGCCCTCCGATGCCAGCGGTTTCGTGCTTATTGAATTTAGAGTCCTTAAAGTCCAGGTCGTGAATAATCTCACCTATCTCCATCAGAGCCTTATCAAACGGAAAGAACTGTTTTACGAGAACTTCAAAAGAGCAGAGGTCACCCTCGTGGGTGAATTCTCCCTCGAACATATCGAAGCGAATCTCTCCTGTCCTTGGTCTGTAACCTTTACTGGAGACAAATCTGAATTGCGCGTCAGGATCAATGAAACGGCGAATCAGCCAGGCGCACCCAATCCTATCGACGAAAAGACCTTTCCTTGTCACCCATGTACGTCCTCGCAGGTTTGCGAGATCGGGCTTCACAGATTCTTCCCTCTCGATCTCAGTATTCCTCTGAGTTTCTTTCAGTTTTGATTCGAGTTGTTTCAGGACAGTCTCGGTTGGCTTACGGCCCGGCGCTCCGAAAAAGTCAATGGCGGAAACAGATGAAAACCTTTTTCTTAAACGACTAAGGTGAGCTGCAAACACAGATTTGTCTTCATCGGTAATCGCCTCAGCGGTCGAAGGTACAGACTCAAGGAGAGTCTTCGCTTCTTCAGTTAGCTGGTCATAATCAGCATCCCTGGCTGCTTGAAACAGGGCTTCGACCTGGTCATCCGTCAGACCCTCAATAAAGTTTGCTGCACAGATCGACGCCTCGCCACCATCCTGGACGATCTCGCGCAAGACCCACTGGAAATCCTCCAGGTTTTCTTCATTCTCTGGAATGACATACACTGAGTTCTTGATCGCCACAGCGCCCAAACTCTGAAGCCGTCGCCAGATCTTGACCCGGAAATAACCCGGTTTGGTGGGAATCTGGTGAATGAGTAGCAACCACTTTCCATTCGTACACTCAGCCATCGAAACATCCTCCAAATAACTCTTGACACTATTATGATACGTGCGTATCGTAAGTCAAGAGGTCATAGCGAGCTTTATTAGTTTTTTTGAATTCTGCCTGGTCTAATGAAAGCATTGTCATTTATGAATAGCAGCGCAGAGTCTTAATGCTTTGGAACCAGAGGAGGTGTTTATAATGTCCGACAAAGAAGAAAGAAATCAGGAGAGAGAATCGGGGTCACAGTCCGGGGCAGCAGCGGAACCAACCGCTGATCCTTGCGTGGACATCAAAGACCCTGTGAGGAGAACCTTGTGCCGCGTCTGCCAAGCGCCGGTGATCGGCGAGGCCCCGTTCTGCAAGGATCATGAGCCACCTGTGCCGTAGCAGGGAAAAGGACTGCGGAGGCCTTGCCCTCCGCATTTTCACATGATCAAAACGACCACTAAGAGAGGTGTTGTGAACATGGCTGATTCGGTACCCCCACAGGAACTAAGGGTTCTCCTGGACAGTGACCAGAAACTGGTTCTGTTGGATGTGCGAAGAAAAAATGACTTAGAGGCAGCGCCAAAAAAATTGGCGGCGCTTCCTGGTTTGATCCGGAAAAGGTTGATGAATGGAGCGCTGATATTCCCAAGGACAGGCCGGTTGTCGCGTACTGTGTCAAGGGGGGTTCTGTAAGTCAGTCAATTGCTGATCGGCTTAAGCAAAGCCACCCGAATGTCATGTTTCTCGAAGGTGGAATCAAAGCCTGGGTGGATCTCGGTGAAACGGTGGAGTGAATACCATGGGATGGATTACCTGCGTAATTGGCAACTTAGTCCGCATTGAGTTTCCCCGGTTGATGAAACACCTCAACAGACCGAAACCGGAAAAAGAAGGTGTGAATTGTCGGAAAAAAGCGGAGGACCTAATGTCGGTAAAGAGGACATCTGTGAGGGCATCCAAAGAACGTCAGTATAGTTTGCTGATGCATTCTGGGTCTGGGTCAAGATCGCTCTCAACAGCTTTGGCGGTCCGGCTGCCCAGATAGCGGTGATGCATAGGTACTTGGTGGAGGAAAAGCGCTGGATCAGTGAAGAGCGCTTTCTCCACGCTCTAAACTATTGCATGCTTTTGCCCGGCCCTGAAGCACAGCAATTGGCGACGTACATCGGATGGCTCCTCCATAAGACCAAAGGAGGGATTGTGGCCGGAGCGCTGTTCGTGCTACCTGGTTTTATTTTCATGCTATTTTTGAGCGTCCTTTACGCCGGGTATCAGGACCTGAGTGTTGTAGAGTGGTTCTTCTTTGGCTTAAAACCGGCCGTACTGGCAATTGTCCTGGAAGCCGTCTTACGCATCGGGAGACGGGCTCTGAAAAATAGGATGATGATCACACTGGCCGCACTGGCATTTGTGGCGATTTTCCTTTTTGACGTCCCGTTTCCACTCATCGTGCTGTCTGCCGCTATCATAGGTTTCCTTGGAGGTCGTTTCAGTCCCGATGCCTTCTCTGTGCCCCAGGCGGGCACAAATAGTCAATTGGCATGTGATGGACCTACTATAGATGTATTATTGGACGGGGAGCGCTTGGAGCATGTTCGTCCTTCTCTTTCAAGGTCTCTCGGTGTTGTTCTCCTGTGGTCGGCGCTATGGTTTGGACCGATACTTCTGATCTTTCTCTATCTTGGATCAGAAAACGCCTTTTTTCAATTAGCTGTTTTCTTTAGCAAAACTGCCGTTGTAACGTTCGGAGGGGCTTACGCTGTCCTGGCCTATGTGGCACAGCAGGTTGTGGAAATATATGGGTGGCTCACACCGGGCGAGATGTTGGACGGTTTGGGGCTGGCAGAAACAACCCCCGGGCCGCTCATCCTGGTGTTGCAATTTGTTGGTTTCTTGCGGGCATACCGTAACCCGGGCGGACTCGATCCCGTGCTCGCCGGGGTGTTGGGATCGGCAGTGACCGTCTGGGTGACGTTTATACCGTGCTTCCTGTTCATATTCCTCGGAGCGCCGTACGTAGAGGCCCTGCGGGGAAACAAATCACTAAAGACGGCGATGTCTTCCATCACCGCCGCCGTAGTAGGGGTAGTCCTCAATCTGGCAATATGGTTCGCATTGAATACTATCTTTGGCAAGGTCGAGAGCTATCACACGCTCGGCATGAGCGTTCTCGTGCCTGTTTGGAATACGCTGAACGTCCCTGGGCTGTTTATAACCATATTAGCTATATTGGCTATTTTTAGATTCAAGCTGAGTGTAATCACTACCATAGTTTGCAGCGCCGGACTTGGAGTCCTCTACAATTTTATAAAGTGGAACATGTATTAGCCTGTGATTCCGACGCTATCGGAACAGTAATGAATTGATAATCATCAACTCCTTGGTTTCGCCCCATCCAGTTTTGTCCATGCCGACACTTTATTGACTTTACGCTCCTTACCTCAAGCCGTCTTCTTTTTTGGCTTCTTCCTTTTTGAGACCGCCAACCCTCGCCAAAGGCCTTCCTGAATCCGTCACTACCAACGCGACGACAATTTCGTCGCCACGAGGAGCATCCTGAACACGAATCGGCATTGCGTCAAAATGGGATCTCACAAACGCCGCGTCTTTGTAATGAATCGGCACATCCAGTTCTGTTCCCGGTCCGCCCATCTTCTTAGATGATGGAATTATGGCTTTACCCCCACCCAGGGCTTTACGGAAGGGCGTGCCGAGTTTCGGATGCAAAATAGCCGCGGCATGTTCCAATTCTCCCTTAGAACCAACTATTGCCCCTTTGCCGTAACTCTCAGCTCTTTCTGGAGATATGTTCAGCGCTTCCAATGCCTTCTTTCCCAATAGGTCACCAAGTTTTCCCCCAATTTCGGTAAGTTCTGAAAGATTATCCTGGTAATAACCAGCGAATGGATTCACTATAACTGCTATCACCGCGGCTCTTCTTGCGGCTGGTTCGACTTTTTTGCCCATTTCCATCTTGGTTTCTTCAACTATGGTCAATATCTTTCTGATTTCCATATCATATCTCCTTTTATGGATTATATGTGACAATTCAAAATGTCATGAATCTGAGAATCCACCTTTGAAACAAATGGCTTTAGCTTTTCGGTAAAAGCAGTCTTACCTTTTATAGTTATCGCAGCTCCAGCAATAATATTTTGCTCCGCAAGAGCGTCCGCTTTAATCAAACTTTTTTGGAGGCATCTAGCTACGAATTCTTCCTGCAGGTTTCCAACTTCACAGGTTACATCTAAACCCACTAGGTCAGTGTCGGGATCCATCAACTCAGCCGGTCGGCGAATTATGGTCTCATGTGGAATGAATGTTGAATTCGCTATCGATGTGGCGGCGACGTCAGCTATAGCCGCTGACCTAGCTGCTACGGTCACAGCCGAGGCTACGCCCCTAGTGAAACTTCGGCCCCCAAGACCACTCGTGCATATACCACCAATACCGCTGCTCCAACTCACATGAATTAATCTTTCAATGCGTTGGGAATTTACATCCGACCTTATGCCAACTTTTATATATTCTCCTTCAGTCAATCGAACGGCAATGTCGCCGCCATTGTTTACCACGATTCTTGAAACTTTGAATTCCTTTAGAAAGTTTGCGGTTGAGTCAGCTATAGCGCCAGCCACAGCGGCCATCGGAGTCAAATCCGAATCACCGACAGCGTGGGCCGATTCCCACATTCTTAAAGGCACCGAATACCGGCGAGGAATTGACGATTTGGCATGTGGCGCTTTCAGCTGCTCTCGAACCGCTGCAATTTCACTGAGGGTCTCGATTGCAAACTTTGCGGCATTAACGCAAAGGTCTGTCCTTGGTCGCGAACCGTCATACGCCTCAATTGTCATCCTCATGGGACCGCATTCCACAAGAACGGTTTCATCGCTAAGGACAACTATATTGTGTTCCCACGGTATCAGGAGAAAACTTCCCGGGTGAAAGGCCTTATCGCTTCCTCGTGTCCACCCATCTTCAGGTAGTCCTCAAGTTTCATGGTATATTCGATTGGGCAAATGGTGGCTGGAGTAGGTGTCCAACTAAAAGCTCCAGGCATGACTTTTTCAACATCCACCATGAAGTTGATCCCGCCTCCCGGCAGCACGAAGGTAGGGGCTCCTCCCACTGTAAGTTTTGCCTTATTTGTATGCACGGCATATGTCAACTGGATCGGGTACCGGGTTACTCCGGCACGAGCGCTACCACCTGAACCGCCACAATATATGGCTGAAACTCTTGAATTCTCGCATGTCTCGGCTATGGTGTGAACCACACTTCTGGCGGCTGGAGTAATTTCTATTTCTTCAAGGGATCCGGTTGAAGTCAAGCGAAACATGGAGGCGTTTCGGCCAGTCGTTTCGGTAATCAGGATCAACATCCCCGGTTTGGCTATTTTAGTATCTACACCTTCAATAACGTTTAACGGATCTTCGATGGATGTTCCGCCCCAACCATTACCGTGATCACCAAAATATCTACCTGGGGTGCTCCTACGAAATTTTAAGCGAACTCCTGAGGGAACTGCGCCAACATAAACACCGGCAGCGTGTTCACTCAACAAACCGGTTAAATGTGAGTCCAGAATTATTACTTCATCAGCGGCTTTTTTAAATAATTCGGCAAAAAGACCCAAGGTTGCGCTACCACACCCTACCCGCATCAGGTAGTCTTTTTTCCCATTGATAATTGGCGGAGCCCCGACCTGAAGATCCAGAGTGGCTCCATTCAGTATTTTTAGACGCGCTTTTTTTCTATTTGCAATCTCTGCAACCAATCTTGCGACGTAAAATCCGTCGGCCCCCGTGAGAAGATTGACTCCACCAAGAGACAACATTTTAGAGCCATATTCTTCGGTCGTCAGGTGTCCAACCTTCTTACGATGGAAAAAGACTGGGGAACCTTCATCGCCAAGTGTTTTATCAGTGTCTACCTTTATTTTTACCCCGGAGTAACTTAACGGAGCTTCTGTAACGACTGTAACGACATCTACGCCATGGACTTTACTTTGGACAATATTGGGAGCAGGTTTGCAATCCGGGTAGGTTGTTCCTGAACCAATTCCAGTTATGATTGGTTGGCGGATTTCGGGTTCCCAGTCTTCGCCTACCACACGCTGTACGTCGGAAAATGTCTTTAATCTTATGGTTCTTTCAAGAGCGCCATTACGATTTTCATATCGTTGGCACGCGCCGAGAAAGCCCCTCTTAATCTTGCATTGAATGGGGCAAGCCGTACACTCTATGTATTGACTTTGGGGTACATGTTCGGCGTAGATCGCTGAGTTCGGGCAAACACGCTGACATGCCCCACAATCACTGCATTTTTCATCAATGCAAGCTTTCTTGTTTCGGATCTTTATGGCGGATTGGGGGCAGATCGGCAGACATTCCGCGCATCCTATACATTTTTCTGGGTCTACTTTCATTTTCGTATTTGCTGAATTTCCAGACTAAATCTTTATGAAAATAAAGGTTTTCTGGCCGCCGGAGGAGTATTTCTACTCGTTTTCACATGTATTTTGCCATCGATCATTACCATCGAAACACCCGGGATGTCACCTGCGCTAATTGCATCCAGAGCAGTTTTGCCAACTGATCCCATAGGAGAATCCATCATGATGATGTCAGCAGGCGCCCCTTCTCGAATAAAGCCCGTGTCCAGCCTGAAGACTTTAGCGGTATTACCGGTAGCCATACAAATTGCCAACTCAGGTTTGACATCTGTGAATGAAGAAATCATGCAAATGACTCTCAAAATTCCGAGGGGTACGACTCCAGTTCCAGAAGGGGCGTCATTACCTATAATAAATCTCGAGAGAAAACCTGATTCCTTGCCTAATTCTACAGCTTCGACCAGTGCTTTGGGATTTCCACAGTGAACCAGTTCTATCGCGTAATTGGTATTCTCAATTAGCTTTCGGATTTCATCAGAAGACAAAGAGGTAGGTCCACCGTTGACATGACAGGCCACGTCCGGGTCCGTAGCAATCACCTGGTCGGCTGTCACAGTGTCGCTTCCAGGAATTGAGGTCCCGCCTGTATGCATTAGAACCACCATATTGTTTTTCTTGGCCCACCTAACCATTGGAGCGGCGTCGACTGGAAATTTTACTGATCCCAATCCAATTTCCCCGACTACTCTAACGCCCTCTCGAGCCATTTCTTCAAAATCCTTTTCTACGAGACCTTTTTCTAGGATTACCGAGCCGCCAATTACCTTGGCTCCTCCCGGTCGAAAATTACTAAATGATTTGGCGGCCAAAATAGCCAAAGCTTTTGTGCCTGCAGGATCTTTGGGCCTCCCTGGCAAATGAACCCCACCTGCGGAAATTACCGTGGTGACGCCTCCGTGAGTTTCACTTTCGATGAAATCCATTTGTTTTTGTCTAGGAGTGTAGTCCCCGAGAACCGGGTGACAGTGAGAGTCCACGAGACCTGGCATGACAGTGGTCCCTGCGGCGTCTATAATTGAGTCCGCCATTCCAGGGAGTTTGGACGCCAAACCGATATGCGCTATCTTACCATCGGTAATCAGGATGCAGTCAGCATCTATTATGGGGTTTGAAATATCTCCGGAAATTAATGTTCCAATGTTTTTGATGAGAGTGGTAGACATATATTACGTTTCCTTCAGGCTAAAATTAAGTTATTTGCCAGGGCTGACTTTCACTTTTAAAGCCCCCGAATGAATTGCTTTCATGACCCTTTCCAGATTAGCCGGTAAAGAATATATTCTCGATCCAAGAGCATCAGCAATGGCATTCAGAATTGCGGGCGCCGTTGGAATAAGAGCCGGTTCCCCGACCCCTTTCGCTCCAAAAGGACCTGTTGGCTCAGGCTCTTCAATTATTAAGCACTCTACCTGGGGCATATCCGAGAAGGTGGGAATATGATAGTCTTTAAGGGAAATAGTTTTACCTGGAATGAACTCTTCCATCAGAGCCAAGCCCAATCCCATCGCCACTCCACCATAGATTTGTCCTTTCACGGATTCCGGATTTATGGCCCGGCCCACATCGTGCGCGGCGATTATTTTCTTGACTGTCACTTCTGCGGTAAGAATGTCAACTTCGACTTCGGCTATCTGTGCGGCGAATGCGAAAGTAGCGTAAGGTTTTCCTTGTCCTGTCTCGGGATCTAGAGGTGTGGTGTCCGGGTCAAAAAATCCCTGCCATTTCAAAGGCCTTCCTTCGCGCTTGGCTTTGTTTGCAATCTGTTCAAGACTAACTGAACTATCAACCCCGGAAGAATCTAGAACCTTGCCATTTTTCATGTACAATTTCTTGCGATTTGCTTTCAGCATTGTCGCGGCTTCCGTCAGGATGGCCTTTTTGAGTTTCCTTGCCGCGTCAAGAGCGGCGTTTCCAGAAATGTAGGTTTGCCTGCTCGCCGAAGTCGCCCCTGCTGACGTGGTTAATCCTGTGTCCGCGTTCACCAGAGTTATTTTTTCAGGGCTAACACCCAGTTCTGTAGCCACAATTTGAATCAGGACCGTGGAGGACCCCTGTCCTATATCCGCTGCTCCGCTGTATAGAACAAATTCACCATTGGGTTGCAATTCTACTTGGGCGGTAGATGGATTTTGAACTCCGGTGTTGCCTATGCCATACATCATGCAACCCAAGCCTATTCCAGTGAGTTTCTTACTGTTTGAAGAAGCGGTTCTATTTCTAAATGCTTCATAGTGAGGGGCCACGGCTTCGATACAACTCTGTATACCAACACTTGCGGTGAGTTCCTGTTTTGTTGATGTTGTGGAGCCCAGTCTTAAAGCGTTCCTCCGCCTGATCTCCAGAGGACTCAAATTGAGGGCTTCCGCCAAGAGATCCATTTGAGATTCATGGGCAAAAGCGACTTGAGGCACTCCAAAACCCCTCATGGCTCCAGAAATAGGGTTGTTCGTATAGGCAAAAACAGATTCAATGAATACGTTCGGCGCTTCATATGGACCAGTCGCGTGAATGGCGGATCGGGAAACAACGGCTAATCCATAAGACGCATAAGCGCCTGTATCCCCTATTATTTTAACGTCTATCGCCAGCAGTCTTCCGTCCTTACTTGCGGCCGATTTGTATTTGATTTTTAGAGGATGCCTTTTAGATGTGCAAAGAAAGGCTTCTTCGCGAGAGAAAACCATTCTGACGGGTTTTTTTAATAGACAACAAACCAGTCCCAGAAAACCCTGTGTGTTTAGGTCAAGTTTTGAGCCAAAACCACCGCCTGTGTTTGTTTGTATTATACGAACCCTGTCGGCTTCAAGCCCTAGTAATCTGGCAACGTCGGCCTGATCGTAATGGGGATTTTGTGTGGTGGCGTAAATCAAAATTTTACCATCGGAATCTGGGTAGGCATAGCCCGCGTCGGGTTCCAAATACGCATGCTCCAGACAAGTCGTCCTATAGGTCCTTTCAATAATCACATCGGCCTTTTCAAAGGCTAATTCCGGCGTTCCTTTTTTTATGATGCGCTTCCCCAGCAAATTTCCCTTTTCGTGAATTAGCGGCGCTCCGGGGGCTAAAGATTCCTCGGGATCGAAAATTGAGCCCAATTCTGAATAGACTACACGAATTTTCGAAAGGGCTATGTCAGCGACATCTTCATTGATTGCAACAGCAAGAGCAACAGGGTCTCCAACAAATCTGACTTTTGTGTCAGCAAGAAGGGGTTGATCCTTGTTAATAATTCCGAATCTATTTTTGCCCGGGATATCTTGCGCAGTGAAGATTGCAACACACCCGGGGACACTGAGAGCTTCCTTGATATTGATGGATTCTATTTTGGCATGAGCCAGTTCGCTCCTCAGAACTTTTACCCATAAAGCGTTCTTGGGCGCCACGTCATTTGAAAACAAAGCTGTTCCATTAAGTTTGCCATCAACTCCAATGCGTTGAATATTGGCGCCTATTAGAGAATGGTCTTTCTTAATTGACGCTACTGTCAAGGAATACGTCCTCCAGACACTTCAGCGCCAGCCCGGCTATGGCGGGCTGCTTGTACTCCGTGGAATGCCTAACTCCCACAAGATCTATTATTTGTCGAGCAACCATTTCGCTGGCTTCCCGCATTGTATTCAATTCCGGCTTACTACTTCTTAATTGGATCTCCACATCCGTCATACGCATTGGAGTAGGGGCTACTGAGCCGACCGATATCCGTGCGTCCTCTATTTGGCGTGAATCATCAAGCCTTCCTAAAACGGCCATGTTAATTCTTGCGATTGATAGGCTTTTGCGACGGCCTATACGTTGGTAACTTTCCCGATAGCCTCTTTCAACTTTTCTTAATATTATACCGGTGATCAATTCATCAGGTTCGAGAGTGTTTGAATACGCTCCTGAAATAAATTTCCCCAGTTTTTGGATTCGAATGGAACCTTTTTTTTGGACCATGATCTCAGCATCCCTTATCATCATAGGAGGGACGCTGTCGGCGGCGGGAGACGAATTCGCTATATTTCCCCCCAAGGTTCCCACGTTCCTGATCTGAAGGCTTCCGACACAACTCATAGCAGCGCAAAGCGCGGGAAATTCATATCTTATTGTAGGGTGATCGATTAATTCTGAATACGTAAGCGTGGAACCCAGAAGGATTGTTTCCTCGTGGGGCTCCACCAGGCGCGTCTCCGGCAATCTCGAAATGTCCATGACTGTTCTGGGTTTTTTAGCGCCGGTTCTCAATGAGATCATTACATCTGTTCCGCCGGACAATATGGCGGTTTCGTTACCACGTTGATTGAGTATGTCCAAGCACTCTGAGAGACAACTAGGTCTTAAGTATTCGAAATGACTTCTCATGAATTTGGTATATCCTTATTGTTGACGGAAGTTTTCATGAGAGCCGCTTCCTTTATTGCTTCAAGTATTTGGACATAGCCCGCGCATCGGCACAAATTTCCCGTCATTGCTTCAACTATTTTGTCTGTTGAGGGATTTTCCACTTTATCTAGCAAAGCCTTGGCCGACAGCAGCATACCTGGGGTGCAAAAACCACATTGAACAGCTCCCTTGTTGACAAAGGCCTGTTGGATGTAATGCCTTTTACCGTCAACTTGAAGCCCTTCAACTGTCTCCACATTTCTGTTGTCAAGTTGAGCGGCCAAGATTAAGCAGCTATTGACCGCTTTTCCATCGAGGATGATTGTGCACGCGCCACATTCACCTATTCCGCATCCTTCTTTTACCCCAGTTAACCCGGCATGATTACGAAGGGCTTCCAGAGCGGTTTCCCATGGTTTTACCGTCAAACGCTGCTCGGAGCCGTTTAAGCAAAAATGGATTTCAACATTTGTTTGGTCTTCTTGCAAGGTCGGTCGATTCATTAAAACCCCATTAAGACATCTAAAGCGCTAAATAGGACTTTCTGATGTAATCGTTGTCCATAATTTCTTTGGAGGGGCCGTTTTTTACTATCTTCCCATTCTCCAATACGTAAGCTCTTCTTGAAATTTCCAGAGAATAATGCACGTTTTGTTCGACCAGCAAAACTGTCAATCCAGTAGCGGCAATCTCAATAATTGTTTCAAAAACTTTTGTGACAAGGACAGGAGCCAAGCCAAGGGAAGGCTCGTCTAACAGAAGAAGAGAGGGCCTTGACATAAGCGCCCGGGCAATCGCTAACATCTGGCGTTCTCCCCCACTCAGTGTTCCGCCCTTTTGTTTCATACGTTCATGAAGACGCGGGAAAAAGCTGAAAACCATTTCGAGAGTTTGGTTTCTTAGCGCACGAGATGATTTTATGTATGAACCCATTTTGAGGTTGTCCATCACCGTCATATCGGTAAAAACCCTTGCTCCTTCAGGCACAATAGTTATACCCAGCTGAACTGTTTTTTCTGGAGCAATGCCAGTAATATTCTTACCCTTAAATTTTATCGACCCTGAGGTAGGGGCCTGTAAACCAACTATTGCTGACAATAATGTGCTCTTGCCTGCCCCATTGGGACCTATAACCGTTACAATCTCTGAGGGGAAAACTTTGAGATCTATTTGGCGAAGGACTTGAACATCAAAGTAGGAAACGTCAATCTGTTTTATGTCTAAAAGAGGTTCTGTCATTTCCATCAATTTCAGGCCACTTTGAGAGAGGAAAGTTTTTCACCGAGGTAAGCTTTTATTACCGATTCGTTATTGACAACTTCTTCTGGAAAACCTTCGGCAATTTTGGCGCCATAATTTAAGGCGATGATTCTATCGGAAATACCCATTACTACGCGCATTATGTGCTCAACCACTATGATGGATTTGCCAGAATCTCTTATCTTCTTAAGTATTTTCAGAGCTTCATCAATTTCGTGCGGATTGAGCCCGGCCATGTTTTCATCCAAAAGAAGAATATTGGCTCCCGAAGCTAGGGCTCTGGCCAGTTCCAAACGGCGACGGGCAGGCACAGGAATCGAATTTGACAGTTTGGCGGCATGCTCAGTAAGGTGAACGAGCTCCATAACTTTTTCCGTTTCTCTCCTGGCCTGGCTCATCTTGAGTTGGGCGCCATGAAGAGCCCCTACGAGAACGTTTTCGAAAACGGTCATAGCCATAAAGGGCTGCATTATCTGGGATGTCTTGGCCATTCCCATGCGACAGATCTTATGAGGTTTCATGCCTGTGATATCTACATCATTCAGGTAAATTTTTCCTGACGTCGGCTTGAGAATACCGATTATACAATCGAAGAGAGTTGTTTTACCTGCCCCGTTAGGACCTATCATTCCAAGGATCTCCCCTGGATTTAAAGAAAAGCTGACCATTTGAACCGCGGATAGGGCGCCAAACTTCATGCTAACTCTGTCGCATTTCAAGCCTGTCATTTTACGGTCTCACAAGTAAATTGGGAATCCACCGTCCAAATCATATGAATCTAAGTCTCTTTCTTATTTTTAACGTTCCTATTATTCCATTGGGCATAATCAAAATGGCTATGATTATGATTGCGCCAATCATGATCAGATAATACTCCACAAACCTGGTTCCAAGGGATTCAGACAACAGAGTCAAAAAGGTGGCGCCTACGATGGGGCCCAAAAATGTTCCCATACCGCCTAATAAGGTCATTATAACCATCTGCACTGTTTTTTGAACGTTGAACACTTCCGATGGAGTTATGTAGGTGATCCAGTAGGCTTCAATGGCTCCGAACAGACCCAGGAAGAATGCGCTCGTAATATATGCCCGCAATTTGATTGCCGTAGTGTTCACTCCGCTGATTTCAGCCCCAATTTCAGCCTCTTTGATGGCCTTAAGACCGTATCCAAACTTGGAATGTTCGATAAAATAATGGGTCAACATCACTAAAAAAGTCACAGGAAGAATGCAGTAGAAGAAAAATGCGTTGTCATGACCACTAATTGGTAGGGTTATCCCGTCGCTACCTTGAAAAAAAGAAACCTTGAACGTGCGATCGAATTCTAGCGTGATCTGCTTCATCGCCTCGGCAAACGCAAAGGTAGCGATTGCAAAATACGCTCCTTTCAGACGCAATGTGGGAATCCCTATGACAAGGGCCACGACGGCGGCCAACACGCCAGAAAGAAAAAGGCTGGGGAAAAAAGCTAGGGAATACTTAGTCATGGCAATGGCGCTGACGTATGACCCGATCCCAAAGTACACGACTGGACCAAAATCAATGTATCCCGTATATCCACTCATGATGTTCCAACAGCCCGCAATCCCAACCCAGAAGATCACTACTGTTATTAAACGCAACAGATATTCTGATTCAACAAAGCCGGGCACAAAAAACAACCCAGCAGACACGAGGAGAAATAATAACAGTATGATTCGATCGGCTCTAGAATTCATCCGACTCTCGACTATTCTTTAGACGTGTCACGCGATGTTACCTTTGCCAAGTATCCCTGTTGGCCTAATTACAAGCATGATGAATAAAATTATGAAGGTGATTGCGACAGAGACTCCCGCATTCAGATAGGTGGCCGCGAGAGACTGCGCCACTCCTAGAGTCAGCCCGCCTACCAAGGCTCCCGGTATGTAACCCATACCGCCCAAAACCACTACACAGAATGCTATTATCGTATATTCAAGTCCCATTTCAGGAGATATTATTACAAATGGACTCATTACTGCCCCGGAAAGACCTGTTATGGCGGCCCCAAGTCCAAAAGTGATTGCGTAAATGTTCCGGATATCGACTCCCATCAGTTTAGCCACTTCCTTGTCCTGAGCTGTCGCCCTGATGGCTCTGCCGGTTTCCGTTTTCATCAGGAAAAACCACAGCCCCCAAGTCACAAACAATGCCACCACGAAGGTTATTAGCCTAGCATATGGAATGTTAAGCCCAAGAATGGCTGCGTTGGCCCCAGAATAGCTTGTGGTTATAGACCTGAAGTCATGGGTCCAAATTTTTATAGCTATATTGGCCACCATCAGGTGTAGACCAAATGTAAGGATATAGCTCATTATATGAGGTTGACCCATCACTCGATTAAGTATGAACCTTTGAATAAGGTATCCAAACGAGAACAGGAAAATCATAGCGAATGGAGCGCTGAAATACGGATCCAAATTGAAATATTGAAATAACCAATAAGATGTGAAGGCTCCCAGCATTATTAATTCGCCATGGGCAAGATTCACCACTCCCATGACGCCGAATATAAGAGAAAAGCCTGCTGAGTAAGCTGCATAGACACCTCCAAGGAGAAGACCGTTGATTATGGCTTGTGCTAATACGGTGTCCATGTTTTAGAATAATACCGAATTAGGTTCTTTTGTTGACGAAGATTGTTCCATTTTTTGCTTGTCCGTATATGAATCCCACTTTGTCACAATAACTTTCTTGTCAGTATAAAAATCTACGGCGTCATTCGCCCTACCCCTGTGAGAACCATAGAAAGACTGTTTTCTGCCTCCAACTGGATAAAAAGCTATTGGAGCGGGCGTGCCGACATTTACTCCCACCTGACCAGTGTTTACGTTTCTGATGAAGTGACGAGCCCAGCCTCCGTTCTGGGTGTATATTACCGCTGTATGCCCATATGAGCTGGAATTGATAATATTTATGGCTTCCTGTAGAGAGCTTACTTGTTTCAGGCATCTCACGGGACCGAAGATTTCCTCTTTGAAAGCGAAATTGCTTGGCTCAGCCTCTAAAAGAGTAGGGCCAAAGAAAAATCCATCAGGATAGTCCTTAATTTCAGGATTTCTACCGTCCAAAATGATTTTCGCTCCTTGTTCGAGAGCTATTTCAATAGATTCATATAGGCGATCCAACGCCCGTTTGTTAACAACAGGGCCCATGTTGGTTTCTGAGTCTTTTCCATCGCCAAGTTTCAAATCTAGACAGGCGTTTATGAATTTTTCTTTGAATTGGTCATAGATTTTCTCGCTTACTAGAACGTTTGAAACAGCGAAACATCTCTGACTGGTGTGCCCAAAACATGAATTTACTATGTTCGGAATCGCCTCGCCCAGATTTGCGTCTTCCATCAACAATACATGGTTCTTGGCTCCACCCTGACACTGAGCCCTTTTCCCATGTGAAGTCGCAGTTATGTAAACCTGTTCGGCAACCTTTGAAGACCCAACAAATGTCACACCCTGGATGTCTGGATGAGCACAGAGCCTTTCTCCTACTCTTGGTCCTCCATTAACAACATTCATGACACCGGGAGGAAAACCCGCCTCATGAGCCAATTCAGTTATTCTGAGCATCGTCATTGGACACAATTCACTCGGTTTGATTACCACAGTGTTGCCGCACGCA
>JAZDKD010000515.1:0-3487 GCA_043803345.1 Pseudomonadota bacterium | reverse complement strand
AAAATTCTTTTCGTCGGCGCGGACTTCAGCGTATTCAGGCGAAGCCGCCGACATACGCATGCCATTGGTGTCCTCGAACCAGGTTTCCGCCACCCCGTCATACGATGGCTCCCGCGAATTTTCATACTCGCTCATCAGGGTGTGAGACTGCACGTACCGCTTGATTGATTCGATCCTGGCCGCCAGCGGCCCATGATGCTTTCCCCAGTACTGATGGAATTCATTGAGGGGCATACTCTTTTTTCTGGTGACGAGTTCGATGTTTTTCACCATGTTTTCATGAATCGCGCCCGGCTTGATAAGGAATTCTTCGGTCACGATGGATTTCGTCCGGTCAATATCAACAAAATGCCCCCATTCGGAGGAACTGCCCAGCTCGTTCAGCTTCTTCTGCAGCGAATCAAGCTCGCCGGTGGAATCGATGGATATCTCCTCGACTCCGTCCAGAGGCGGGGGTGTCTTTCGCCGGTAGCCCGAAAGCAGCGTGTGACATTGCACATACTGCTTCACCTCGGGGAGTCCGCGCACGAGTCCGGCGCGTGTCGTACGCAAATATTCCTGAAAATCTTCCGCTGAAACAGCCGGCTTCCTGATCAAAAGATTAATCAATTTGATCATATCCTTTTGCTCCTTTTGTTCATTGGGATAAGCGGAGGAGTTGAGTTGATAGAACTCCCTTTTGATGAGGGAAAGTATACGGAAATTGCCCTTGTATGTCAATAACAAATACAGCCCAGGATATTGTGGCTCCTCATTTTAAGTCAGAATGAGTCTGTTGCTGGCAGATGAATGAGCTTTTCTCGGGAGCTTAAGACTTTTTTGGGCGGCACGCTCCATTAGACTGACCTAGGAGTTTAAGGCACTCAAAGTGGCATCTCTTCTCCCATTCATTGCGGACTAAATATTATTGGAAATGGAGTTGCAGATAAGCGTTCCGTTGGATTTTCCCTTCAAGTCTGCTAATAAAAGCATCCTTTGAAGGAATTGGAGGATTATTACGAAAGGCATGAAATAAGTTATCTATGGTGGAAGACTCGGTACGTGTTCGATAGATCTCATATTTCTCATCTTTTCGACGCAAATCATAAATAGCAAATCTCGTCGAGTGCTTCTCATCATATCCCATCCCATCAAGGTTGTACCGGTCAATCAGATTTTGATAAACAGGTTCCTGGACAACCCAATATATCTTGTGGCCCCAGTTCTCCAAAACAATCCCCTTATTTAGGACCTGTGTGAATGAGCTTTTCCAAATGTCAGCCATGTTCAAACCAAAATTGTAAGTTTTACCTTCAACGTCGTTTCCGGCCATGAAGTCCTGCAAAGCATCAACAAGCTTGCCGGTACTGGTTGTCTGGCCTGTCTGAAATTCAATAATAACGAAATCTTCTACCTCATGGCTAAGCGGCCTGTGTTTTACCATGACAAAATCAAAATTCCCCGTACTCCTCAATCCAACTTCCCTGAAGACCAACAAATCGTTTCTATCATGAAAATGGTGGTCCGCAATATCGTAAAAGATAATATTATCTTGTAAAAACCGGCTGGGTGATAGGGCAATGACATTTTCCCCATACTGCACTGAGCAAACACCCATTGGATAGTCTATAAGCCGGCTCTTCTTATCGCACGCCTTGCCTGAAAACGGGCAACGGTGATCATTGCGGGCAGCCTGTGCTTCAGCAGTTCTATTCCAAATTGGATACCCAAAAACTTCAGCGGGGTGCTTGGCCATTAAAGTTTCCTCCCAGTAGTCGCTTCCACTCATTTCGGATTTCGTCTTCAGGTAAGTCTGTCATCAGGAACCAACCCAATGCGGAACCGCAGCCACAGCAAAATCTGTAGCTATCTGACTTATCTATTTCTTTTGGTAAGGGCCATTTGCGCATCTTGTATATATCCATATTTGGAGATAGCACCAGAATGCAATCATGCTTAAGAGCCTTCAATCCCATTATGTGGACTGATATTGGATTCTCTGAGTGAACCACGTATCTATTAACAAGCCAAAAACTTGCCCGTCTTAATGATATAGTCAACTCGGCCCAGGCAGTGAAACGCCAGTGATGGAACGTAAATACTAAGCGGCCATCCTCTGTTTTCAGTGCGTGTTTACATGTCCTCCAGATGCCGGTGAGAACTTCACTATATTTGCGATCAGCTGAGTCACCACTTTCGGATACTGCTGAGGAACCTTGATCGTAGTTCCAATTAGCGTCTTGAGGTAAAAACTGCCGTAGCCATACCCGGAAGAAGTTGGATAAATCGCTATACTGGACATTGTCGAAGTACGGAGGGTCCGTAACGACAAAATCGACGAGCTTTTTAGGGATATGAATGTTTGAAGAATCTGCCTGAAAAATTAGAAACTTTCTTTCCCCGGTTCTAAGGTCAACCCAGTCTTTTGCTGGCTCGCCCCCGTCTACTTCCCCTTCTATAGGTATTTTTATCGTTGAGCCTTTCTGTAGCTTAGCCTCACTGGGCCTTGTGGACCAGAGACAGGCCTTTCTTATTCGGTCGCTAAAGAGGCGATTCAAGGTGCCAGAAGTATTACCGGAAAAAACAGGATTATTCTCCAACGCTGTATATGGAAAAGAATAGGCATGGTGTGAAAAGACATGTCGAATCGCACCAGGACGCCTGAGACCACTTCCTTTGTAACCACAGAGAAACGAATTGAAGTCCAATGAAGTTGAGACTAATAATCCTAGCCATAGCCTGTCGGCCGTAGGGAAATCTGCGATTGCCTCTATAGCGCTTTTAATGTATAAAAGTTGTCTAGGGGTGAAAAGCTCCTGAAAGCTTCTTATTCCTCTGTTGATCAGGCTATCTGATTTTGGTCCGTTGGGTATGAGAAAGTCCTTTTCGTCCCCGAAGTCTGCATTACGAAGCAAAATTTCAGCCTGCTTGAGTGCCTCGAAATCAGCATCCGACAAATTCTTGAAAAATAGCCCATGTTCTCCGCAGCTACCCACTATTACGAGGGGAACATAGCGGTCTCGATAGAGCTCATTCGTTATTTCGGAAAATCGGGTCTTGCAGACTTCGCATTTCCTGGTTCCTTTAGTGACCAGTTTAGTGCCTCTAGGACTTGTGCACTGATGCGCAGTACCAATGAAGACCTCCTGACAATCAGAGCAGATTTCTATGTTTGAATGGTTTCCCTCTCGCAGGAGGAGACTATCTAAAAATATGACCTCTCCACAATGGCACTGCCTGCGTAGGCCGTATAGAAGGAACTTGATTTCTGCATCTCTGTTACAAAAAGGGCAGAAAGTGCCGTAGAGATGACCTATATTTTTCTTTAATCGATTAAAAAAAGTTAAGAATATTGACTCCTTATGCACAAGTGGAGATAACGTAAGGCTTGCTTTAGTTTGTAGAACTGGAACAGGGTCAATGTCCACACCTATGACATTGGCCCCCATACGAATCGCTTCGTGAAGTGTGGTTCCACCCCCCATCATGGGGTCAAATATGGTTTTCC
>JAZDKD010000514.1:0-6122 GCA_043803345.1 Pseudomonadota bacterium | reverse complement strand
ATTTCAGTTTGACCTTTTGTGGAAATTTCTGGATAAATTGAAGCCCCTACTCGTTGGAACTCATAGTCGGTTTCATAGAGTATTCTGGTGCTGTGGTCGTAAAGTTCTTGTGTTGAATACCCTGTCATTTCTTTCAAAGAGTCATTTGTCCAACTGATAATGCGGTTTTTCACTAAACCAATTCCAAGTGGCGTAGCCTGTAATACGGTATTGAGTATGTCTTCGCTTTTACAAAGAGCGTCTAGCGTGATCTCCTGTTTGGCCATGTTTTTGGAAATGACCCTTTGGCTGGCAAAGATACCTAGGACACCAACGAACCATATCAAACCGTAGATGGCCAGAACATGTTCTAAATGCTTCTTTAGTGGGGCCTCAAATTTATCCCATGGAACCAGCACACTTATCCCACCGCGTAAGTCCCCAATTTTGTAACCCTGATTATTGTGACATTTGATGCATGATGATTCGACCAATAGTGGAGACATAAATCTGTAATATTTCCTGTCACCCATCTGTTCCAAAGACCAAACTTCTGTTGAGCCATTCTCGAAATCCAGCAAGGCTTTTCGTTCCCATTCGTCAGGGGCGTTTTCAAGTCTAAGTGGATTAAGACTGGTTATGTGACCTATCAGCCCATATTCTTTCATTCCTAACTCATGAACCTGCCTTGTCATGTATGCCGGGTTGATTAACGTCAGTTTCTTGCCTGACGTTGTTTCAACGTCTCTGTCAGGAATATTCACCAGATGAGGATTGGGCTGGGCATGTTCACTAATGGGGACATAGACTCCTCCATGAAGAGCGGCCCATTTTCGGTAAACCAGATCTTTCTGAAAGCTGTCAACAGTTGCGGATTTGGCCATTAAGATAGCGTTTTTATAGTGTTCGTTATAGGAAAATACAAAGAGGCCGATGACTAGCGCCGTCCACAACATTGAACTCAGGATGAAAATGTAGTTGGTTTTCGTTCTTAAACTTGGGATCTTGGCAAGAATTTCTGACATTGAGGGGTCTCCAATGGGAGTCAAACTCAACTGAATAGAAAAGATGCTAAGAGAAGAATCAGAAATTACCTGAGATATGATAATTTGAGATAATATTTGGTTTTAAAAAATACCAAATAGAAAATTTTTAGGTTAGATGAGTTTTGTGATGTAGCGCCTAAGCCAGATTCGCATCTCTATTTCTGAATGTTTTAGGGAAGAAAACGTTGTAACTTATCAAATAGTTATGTGGCGGAGAGAGAGGGATTCGAACCCCCGGTACCCTAACGGGTACAGTTGATTTCGAGTCAACCCCCTTCGGCCTCTCGGGCATCTCTCCGCTATGTTTAGTGTGCTTTGTCATTTTTTATTCGCTGTCGTCTAAAAAATTGTTGTAACAGTTCGGCCGATTGTTCTGCCATAATTCCCGATTCTGTGTCAATTTCACGGTTACACCGGAAGTCATGAGCTAGATCAAACAAGCTCCCAAATGCTCCGTACCGAGTATCCCAAGCCCCAAACACTACTTTTTCAACTCTAGCGTTTAACAGCGCCGCAGCACACATCATGCATGGTTCCAAGGTAACATAAAGAGTCGTGTTGATCAATCTCCAATCACCCAAGAAACCTGCGGCTTTTCTAATACATACTATTTCTGCGTGAGCTGTGGGATCCGGATCCCTTTCAACTCTATTGCAACCAGAACCAATTATTCTACCTCTATGAACCAACACCGCCCCCACAGGAGTTTCGCCTAGTCGCATGGCTTTCCTGGCTAGGGTGAGAGCAATTTTCATGAAAAAATAATCATTCCTGCTCATTTAGCCATGTCATACTATCTCTTTCGGGTCGGATTTCAAGATAGTGTTGCGCCTTGAGCCGCCGAGCTAACCAGTTTGGCGTAACGCGCAAGATAACCATCAGTAATGTTAATTATAAGTGGTTTCCAATTGCTTTCTCGACGTTTGAACTCGTCCGCCGATATTAGCAAATCCACTCTTTTTCCTGGAATATCTATTTCAATTTCGTCGCCCTCTTCTACTAAGGCTATAGGACCACCATGAGCCGCCTCAGGCGATACATGGCCTATAGCGGCTCCTCTGGTTCCTCCGCTAAATCTTCCATCAGTAATAAGCGAGACTGCCTTATCCAGTCCCATTCCCGCCAATGCGGATGTAGGGCTTAGCATTTCTCTCATCCCTGGTCCGCCTTTGGGTCCTTCATATCTTATTACAATGACATCACCTTTTTTGATTTTCCCTGAAAGGATTTCTTGAACCGCTATTTCTTCAGAGTCAAAGACCCTTGCTTTGCCTCTGTTACGCAACATTTCGTCGGAAACCGCTGACTGCTTCACTACAGCGCCATCTGGAGCCAGATTTCCGAATAGTATCGCTATACCGCCTCTTTCATGATAGGGGTGGTTTAAGGGTCTGATTACTTCTTGATCAAGAACGGTGATTGAAACGAGATTGTCTTTGAGACTCAAACCCGTTGAAGTCATTACATCTGAATTAGCAAGTCCTCCGTCAACAAGTTCTTTTAAAACCGCCTGTATTCCTCCAGCCTGATCAAGATTTTCAAGATGATGAGGGCCAGCGGGTGATAGAGTGCAAATATGAGGAGTTCTTGTTCCAATTTCATCGAACAATTTTAATTCGAGAGAAATATTTGCCTCTTTCGCTATGGCCGGAACATGAAGCACTGTATTGGTCGAACATCCTAACGCCATGTCTACTGCAATGGCATTTTTGAATGCTTCCATAGAAGCTATATCTCGAGGTCTTATATTTTTTGACACTAGTTCCATTACCTTCATTCCGGCTCTTTTTGCCAATCTGATTCTTTCAGCATGAACGGCTGGAACTGTGCCATTACCCGGCAAACCTAGGCCAAGAGCTTCCGTCAGACAATTCATTGAATTGGCTGTGAACATACCTGAACACGACCCGCAGCCTGGACAAGCTTCATTTTCAAGATCCGCCAGTTTGTCCTCAGACATTTTTCCCGCGGATACCTTACCTACAGCTTCAAATACAGTTATAAGATCAGCCTTCTTGCCTTCAAATCTTCCCACCAGCATTGGCCCGCCGCTTATGACTATTGATGGCAGATTGAGTCTCAGCGCTGCCATCAACATTCCCGGCACAATCTTGTCGCAATTTGGTATTAACACAAGTCCGTCAAATGGATGCGCCCTGGCCATAATTTCTACGGAATCAGCTATTAATTCGCGTGACGCCAGAGAATATTTCATGCCTTCATGGCCCATGGCTAAGCCATCGCAAACTCCTATTGTGGGAAATTCGAGTGGTGTTCCTCCGCGCATTCTTATACCAGCTTTGACTGCATCAGCTATTTGGTCAAGGTGAATGTGGCCCGGAACCACTTCGTTGGCTGAATTGACCACTCCTATCAATGGCCGGACTATTTCCTCATCGGTTAATCCCATCGCTTTTAGCAGGGCCCTTGAAGGGGCCCTAACAACACCTTTTTTCATTAAATCGCTTCGCACTTAATTCTCCAAGATCTCACATTATTCATTATCAAAAATAGTTATAACTATGCATGACCTCATAGTTTAAGGATTTTTTTTACCTGTGGCGCTTGGATCCGCTCATAAACTGGTAGTTCTCCCAATAGAGGCCGTGCGTACATTTTAAATTCGTCTGTTACGTTATTCACACCACGTATAAAACTGTCGGGCATACTTTTTGTTTCTTTTGCCACTTGTTCCAAAGGCGTCAAATTGTACCGAACACCATAATCTCCAACTCTTTCTATTGTAATAGAGCCGTCTGTCCGGTGCCATGCCGCTATTTGAACTGCTCTTTCACCAACCTCCCGCGCTTCATGAGCGTCAATAGCGCTGACGCACCCCAAGAACGATCTCTGGAGATATCCAAAAGTATCAGATCGAACTCTTTTGATTTTGAGGCGCTTTTTCACCAAATCAGCTAAAGCGTCACCTAAAGATGTGTTGCCTGATAACTGCACATTCCCATGAGCGTCCCTCTCAACCTCTTTCATTAATCCGGTTATAACTGGCTGACCACTGGCGTTTATTATGCCTTCGGATACTGCTATAACAACTCGACCAAATTCTGCGTATGTAGCGTCCACACTGGCTAAGAATTCATCAGAATCAAAAGCTTTTTCAGGCACATAAATTAGATGAGGACCATCGTCAGGATATTTCCTTGCGAAAACTGACGCCGCTGTCAGGAAACCAGCGTGTCTTCCCATTACTACTCCAATATAAACACCTGGAAGGGAGCGATTATCCAAATTGACTCCCATAAAAGCCTGGGCTACAAATTTAGCGGCTGACCCATATCCCGGGCAATGATCAGTAACTCTCAGGTCATTATCAATAGTTTTGGGAATATGTGTGACACGTAATTCGTACGCCGCTTCCATGGCAAATTTGTTAACAATACGGCAGGTCTCGGCTGAATCGTTTCCTCCGATATAAAAAAAATAATGAACACCATGAGCTTTGCAAACATCAAATATCCTTTTGCAGAACTCTTCGTCGGGCTTGACTCTTGTGCTCCTTATACCGGCGCCGGGCGTAAGCGCTACCATTTCCAGGTTGTGTCGCGTAGCTTCAGTCAGATTAACAAATTCTTCGTCCACAAGTCCCTCAACTCCCCGAAACGCGCCGTAAAATTGAGTGATATTCGGATACTGTCTGGCCTGCAAAACGGCCCCTACTAAAGATTCGTTTATTACTGCGGTCGGTCCCCCTCCCATTGCAATGATCGCCTTACCAGTTAATTTTTCCATTTTCTTTCTCCTAAAACAGTGTTTCAGTTACATTGAAAGATGTTATCTTGTATTTTGAATGAACTACAAAACACCCTCTTGATCAATGTTCAAAACAATTGGTAAATTGATTTAATATTTGTAAAATTTATTTTACCACAAAAGTAATTGGTGATGAAGGTCGATGGTAACTACTTTGAAAAATCACCAGTGTCTATAACAGTAAACTTGAAAAAATTTGTTTATTGGTCTAAATTGCAGCTTGAGCCCTTCTATTTTTCTTTTTGAAAAAACCGGGAGTCAAAAGTCATGTCAGATTTTGAGCCTTTAGTAGTGGCCTTCTGCTGCCATTATTGCGCCTACGGCGCTGCGGATCTAGCTGGAAGTATGCGTTTGGAATATCCTCCAAATATTCGTGTCATCCGTCTCCCATGTACGGGTAAAGTCACTCCTGCTTTTCTACTGAGAGCTTTTGAAAAAGGAGTTGATGGTGTATATGTCGCAGGATGTTTGGAAGGTGATTGTCATTTTATTCACGGAAATCTAGTTGCTAAACCACGAGTTAATTATACGAAAAAACTTATTCAAGAAGTAGGACTTGAACCCGAACGACTGGAAATGTTCAATATGAGCGCTGCCATGGGGCCTAGATTTGCTGAAGTGGCTCGAGAATTTGTGGAGAGAATCAGGCAACTTGGTCCTAGTCCATTGAATAGGAATTATCGCGTTCAAAGTGACGCCGCTTAATTTAAAGCCTATTTTAGTTTCTTAACGTCCTATTGGAGGCTTGTGATGGTCATAGGTGAAAGAAAACCCTTCGAAGAAATATTGAAAATGTTGGAGGGGCTGAAAAAAATCTCCGTTCTCGGTTGTGGTGGTTGTGTAACCGTATGCCTTACCGGGGGTCAAGATGAGGTGCGGGTTCTATCAAGCCAGATAAGAATGGCTCGAGACAAAGAAGGTAACCCGATTGAAATCATAGAAAAAACCGTTGAGAGACAGTGTGATCCAGAATATATCGAACAGGCCGCTCCTATTGCTTCGGATGTTGAAGCGGTATTATCTATGGCTTGCGGTGTTGGTGTTCAATTTATGGCTGAGAGATATAAAGACCTTCCCATCTATCCAGCTCTGAACACTACTTTTGTTGGTGGATCCAAAAAAGAAGGTTATTATGTTGAAAGATGCCAGACCTGCGGTGAATGTAAACTTTATTATACAGGCGGTATTTGTCCCGTAGCTAGGTGTTCCAAAAGTCTTTTAAACGGTCCTTGTGGCGGTTCGACTAACGGCAAATGCGAAATTGATCCGGAAGTGGATTGCGCTTGGCAGCTAATATTGGATCGTTTAAAATCACTCAACCAAATGGAT
>JAZDKD010000513.1:0-2203 GCA_043803345.1 Pseudomonadota bacterium | reverse complement strand
TATGTCCCCATAGCAAAGAGTTGCGATTCATCTCAAGGCAGAAATCCATTATAACGGTTAGAAACTTTTGTGTCTAGAGTTTTATAGAATGGTCTTAACTATCTCAAAATTCTCCACGTCGACCAAACCCAAATCGGTCAGCTTTAATCTTGGAATTACAGGTAGCGAAAGAAAGGCTAGAGTCATAAACGGATCGACCATTTTACTAATTCCAAGAATTAGTGCCTTCTCATGTAACTCACCGAGGGTTTTCGCTACCAACTCAGCTTCTTGATTCGACATAAGACCTGCAATCTCTAAAGGAAGTTTGCCGATTACCTGCTCTCCATCCACTAGACAGATTCCACCACCCATCTCTATACAGGTCAAAATGGCAAGATTCATTTCCTCGTCGTTCATCCCTACGACCACTAAGTTGTGCGAATCATGGGCAACCGTCGAGGCGATGGCCCCTTTTTTCAAACCAAGTCCTTCTACAAATCCGACACCCACATTCCCTGTCTCGTGATGCCGCTCAATCACCGCTAGTTTGGCGACTCCCTGAACCGGGTCTGTTTGCACCAGTCCATCAATGACCGGAAGAGTCCGGACCAAGTCTGAGGTGACCAGCGAATGTTCCTGAACTCCAATAACTTGAACCCGGGTAGTCAAATCCTGCATGTTATTAGCAAAGACTCTAAGTTTAGTCTGAGACCAACTCCCGATATGTACACTCTCAGTGAGCTCCTCGGTAGGAATATGTTGAAACCGTGGCCGATCTCCTTTTTTGCTTTGTCTGACCCCTCGCCAGTATACTTCCTCAATATCAAACTGGTCAAGGTCCTTTAATATTATAAAATCTGCTTGGTACCCCGGTGCAACTGCACCCAAACGAGGGAGTCCAATCGCCCGCGCCGTATTAATCGTTGCCATTTGAATCACTTGTATGGGATCCAGGCCTGTCCCAATTGCCAGGCGAACAAGGTGATCAATGCTTCCATCCTGGAGAAGGTCGATTGTATGACGGTCATCCGTCACTAACAAACATTGAAACGAATTCCTTGAAGTAACCGCAGGCAGAAGATCTAAGAGATTTTTAGCAGCGCTCCCTTCTCGGAGCATCACATGAAAACCTCGTCGCAGACGTTCTCTGGCCTCTTCTACCGTGGAACACTCATGTTCAGTATGAATTCCCGCCAGATAATAAGCATTCAGATCCTGCGGAGAAATCCCAGGCGCGTGACCATCAATGAATCTCACAGGAAGTTCTAACTTTTCTACCATTTCTGGCTTAGCGTGTATTACCCCCTGGAAATCCATAACTTCCCCTAACCCGATTACCTTGGGATGAGCGATAAATTCAGATAAGTCTTTAGCCCCTAAGCGAGCCCCAGAAGTCTCTAAATCTGTTGCCGGAACACAGGAAGGCAGGGCAACAAACGTGTTGAAAGGTAAATTATCCACGCTATCGAGAATATATCGAATGCCCTTACTTCCAAAGACATTCGCAATTTCATGCGGATCAACAACAGCCGTCGTAACGCCATGAGAAAGAAGGAGCGAACAAAACTCTTCTGGACAAAGATGCGAGCTTTCAATATGTACATGTCCGTCAATTAGCCCGGGAACAACATAACTTCCACTCAGGTCCAAAACCTTTTCCGCTAGCTTGAACGTTCCAATACCGACGAAGTTTCCTTGATGAATTCCGATGTCCGTCTCATGAATTTCTCCCGAGAGAACATTTACTAACCTAGCGTTTCTCAGAACCAAGTCAATTTTTACAAGCCCCCGGGCCTCATCCATCCTATGCTTAAAACTTGACATACTACTCACTCCTCTCCGATACAAGTCCAAGAACCGTCCCTAAATCTTGCACAAATGCAAGCAAAGGGACGGTTCTTCGACTTGCATGTTTCTCTTGACGGTGTATATGAAATCTGCTTTCTCTCAAAACCGGGATCACTAAACTAGCAAACGAAGCACAAGAACCGTCCCTATGCTTCTGAAAGCGACCCCAAAGCAAGACGGCGCACATGAAATGTGCCGTCTCTCAAAACGTCACCAAACACGCATACTCAACTATCTCCAAAGCATGACTAAACGTCTCTTCGTTCCCAGCCCGGGACGCAGTGTGACACGAGTGCGAGCCTTTACGTAAGCAGTTAGCAAACTCCGTGAAAGCGACCCCAGACCGGGGCAGTGCCCAAGGACGGGCACTGCC
>JAZDKD010000512.1:0-2263 GCA_043803345.1 Pseudomonadota bacterium | reverse complement strand
CATCTTCTCTCCGTCTCCACCTGTATATCCGGTTTTCCGGAAGACGTAGCCCCTGAAATGGGATGGATGCCGCCCCATAATCTTCCCATGACCGGTCCGCCTCTCCTCAAGTAATAACAAAAAAATTGATCTTGCCAATGAAGGCATTAAAGAATATAAAATATCCTTAAAAAAACAAGACTTATTATCAATCTTGCCTTAGAACACGTCTTCTTTTTCCTGACATTTTGCCGGGATGCTTGAACACGCCACAATTTACATTTCTTTATTCCTGTTCCTATACAACCCATGCGTTTCTTTCGGAATGGCCTTGTTCCGCAAACATTCCTCAAACTGGGCCTGCAACGCTGAAAGGATAGGAAGCATTTCCAGTTCTCCATAATGGGATAACTTTGAATACCGCAGGATATCAGCCTAACCAAGCCAAAATATTAGAAAAAGTTTGTCAAGCTTTTTTTGACAATATATATTAGAATAAAGCGACTTGGGAGGTCAGGACCCAACGGCCGGTCTTAAAGCGAATATCTTCTTGCCGCTTGCAGACATGAAAACTTTCTCAGATCTCGGAGTTATCCAGAAACCATAGAATAACTTGGTAACTGATTTCAGACTTGCCTTTATTGAGAAGCTGTGGTAAATTAGAATAAAGTCAAGGAGATACGAGTAATGATTGTAGAAATCGAACGTGAAGACGACGGCCGATGGATTGCCGAAGTGCCGGATTTGCCCGGTGTAATGACGTATGGTCAAAGCCGTGAGGAAGCCATTTCGAGGGTGAAGGCTTTGGCTCTGAGGGTGTTGGCCGACCGCTTGGAGCAGGGGGAGGAAATACCTGAACTACGTCAGGTGTTTGCGGTACCAGCATGACTCAGTGGCCATCAACCAAAGCGCGGTTGGTGCTTGCCGCCCTGCTACGAATAGGCTGGTCTATTAAACGTCAATCCGGAACTTCCCATCGTGTCTTGGATCGACCAGGATGGCCGGATTTTGTGTTTTCGTTTCATGATAGAGAGGAAATTGGTCCACGCATGCTGGCTCGTATCGCAAAGCGTACTGGCTTGACCCCAGAGGACCTGTGATGCCTCTGCCGAACATGCCACTGCCCCCGGCTTGCGGGTAACCTACTGCGATCCAAATCTCATTGTTGTTTCTAACGTTTGTTAATGATTCAATCATCGTCGGTATTACCCCGCAAGTAGGTGATTTCTTCGTTCGGCGCAGTTGATGCGATACCATTATCTCTAATAGGAGACACATATGACTCGCGGAAAACAATCAAAAGGTAGGTGCGTCCATTGTGGGATGGAAATAGCCAAGAGTGGAGTTAACCGACATCTGGCGGCTTGTGCTTCATGGAAAGAATTTTTGACAAAGGCTGAACACAAAAAGGGTGGCAGCGAAACGCTCTATCATCTTCGCATACAGGCGGCGGGCTTGCCACAATTCTGGCTGGATTTGGAGATGCGCGGGCGGGGAACACTTAAAGACTTGGATCATTACCTCCGTGCGATTTGGTTGGAATGCTGTGGTCATATGAGCCAGTTTTCATTTGGCGGCTGTCGAGGCAAGGAGATTTCCATGGGACGACGTATCCAAAATGTCTTTGAGCTGGGGAACGAATTGACCCATATCTATGATTTCGGAACATCATCTGAGACGCTCATAAAGGCGGTAGGTGTACGTGAAGGCAGGCCTGTTACTTCTCATTCAATTACACTTCTGGTTCGTAATGTCATGCCAGAAACAGAATGCCTCGAATGTAAGCAGCCTGCCTCATGGCTGTGTATGGAGTGTTTGATAGAAGAAAATGAATGGGGAACCTTGTGTGATAAGCACGCAGAGAGTCATCCCCACAACAACTATGGTGAGCCTATCCCTTTGGTAAATTCACCCCGTTTGGGTCTGTGCGGTTATGTTGGGCCGGCGGAGCCGCCGTACTGAGTAATATGTGTTTATCGTTTCAGTGTGCCCAACCTGTCGCTTAACCGGACCGCGCATCCGCGGGGCAGTCAAGAGTAGTCGGTGAAAATGAAAGTCCATTGCATTCCGGCGCGGCCGGTTAGCTTCGCGTTGTGCTGTGGTCGGACCAAGGCAACTAGGAAAGATTGCAATCTGGCCAATTTCCTTACAAAATAACTCCTCTCAAGTAAAAACGAGGTGAAAAATGGAACATCCAATTTACCGTGTTGTTGGTTTTGAAAAAATCGGACCTTACATCCTCTTAGTGAGATTCGATGACGGTCAACAACAAAAAATCGATTTT
>JAZDKD010000511.1:0-4858 GCA_043803345.1 Pseudomonadota bacterium | reverse complement strand
GTATTGATCACCGGATGGGTTCTCGGAGCGGGGTCACACACGATCGGTCAGGTCACAACCCCGAGACAACTAGAATGCCAAAACCAAAATGGTCAAGGTGTTGCGCAATCGAGGATTAGCGATTATCCTTTAAAGAGCTGGACTACCAAACAAGGAGGACCGCTATGGTGGGCAGAGTCTTACTGGCTTTGATAATTGGCTCAATTATATTGGTTTCCGGAGTGAGCGCCGAAAGCACCGACTTCAGTCAGGATAAAACCGCAATTCGAAAAGCCGTTGAATCTTATGTGGACACTTATAACCGTGGGGACGCCTCGGCTACGGCTGCTCATTGGAGCCTAGACGGCTCTTATATAGGCCAGGACGGAGAGAGCGCTAAGGGTCCAAACGAAATACGGCCCGCCTTGGAAAAGCTTTTTGCTGAACACAAGGGCATCCAAGTCAAGGTGGCGCTTTTCGACGTTCAGCTTCAACCGCCTGACGTAGCTATATCTAAAGGTTTTGCCGTGTTTCATCGTCCCGGGGAAGAGAACGAAGAAGTTCTTCTCACTGCCACGCACGTCAAAGAAAACGGTACATGGAAGCTTTCTAAAGTCGAAGAAGATGAATCCTCGGTTCCCATTGCCACAATCGCAAAGCTTGGTGAACTCGAATGGTTGATTGGCGACTGGGTGGACCAGGACGAAAACGCCAGCGTAGAAACAACATATCGCTGGACCAAGGACTATGCGTTCATTAACGGCGCATTTCGTGTGACAGTGGGGGATCGCGTGGATCTCGAGGGTACACAGGTCATTGGTTGGGATCCTGTGGCAAAAAAGATCCGCTCCTGGATATTCGACACCAGAGCAGGTTTTGGGGAAGGCGAATGGTCCAGGGCGGGCAATAGATGGACGGTGAAGGTGAAAAGTATCCTTGGTACTGGTCAGAAAGCATCATCCATGAACATTTATACATATGTGGATCCAAACACCTTCGCCTGGCAGTCCGTTAGTCGTGAAGTGGGAGGAGAACTTCTTCCGGACATCGATGAGGTGACCGTAGTAAGGAAGATCGCCCAAAAAGCTCAAACAGAATCCGGGAAATAACGGAGGAGTTCATGAAAAAACTAGGTCTATTGGCGCTGCCTATATGGTTTGTATTTTTTCTCTTTTTAAACACTGACTACGCCTTCTCACGAGGAGGAGGGGGCCGAGGCGGAGGCGGAGGCTTTGGCGGTGGAGGCGCCGCCTATCGAGGAGGGGGCGCTGTTTCCCGCAGTCCTTCCATGAGTTCTCATTCCCCCTCGCGCTCATCAGCTTCGCAGTCAAAGCCGAGACAATCCACCAATGTCTCCTCTCAGCCAAAGCGTTCTTCTTCTCCCAGCAAGGCTGCATCTAACCGCCCCAGTCACTCTGGCCAAAAACTTTCCCCGGCGGCCGGCTCAAAAGTTCAGACCAAACTTCCCGGAGCTGGGGCGGCTAAACCAAGCCAGGGCCAACTTCAGCAGTTTTGAATCTCCCCCAACAGGGCGGAAAAGGTTTGTCGGATCTGGGGAAGGTTGGCGTTGGCGCAGCCGCGGGAGCGCTTGGATTTGCGGGGGCGCAACAATTGCTGGGGTCCCAGAAACCGGGAGGGGACAGGCCCGGTATTGCGGACAGAAGCGATTCTGGCGGAAGACCGGGGCCTGGAGATCGTCCCCATGCTAGTACTCTTCCTGCTGAAAGACCAGGAGCAGGAGGGCGTCCAGACCTTGGGGCTAGACCGGGCACAGCGGATCGTCCCTCCCAGTTGCCTTCACGGCCTAATGCCGGCCAAATTCGAGACAACATGCAGGGCAGATACGACAATCTCTTCACGCCCCAATGGTGGAAGGACCATCCAAATATGGCCCAGGCCTATTGGCAAAACACGGGGAAATATCAATACGCTCGTAATCATTGGTGGAGGCCCGCTACTTGGGCTGCGTTGGGCGGTTGGGTGGCTGGAAGCGCCTGGGACTCTCCGGCCTATTATGATTATGGTGAAGGCGTATATTACGAGGACGAACAAGTCTACGTGAACGGAAAACGTGTCGCAAGCGCAGACGAATATTATCAGCAGGCGAATGATCTCGTGACCAGCGCTCCCTCAACCCAGGGGCCTGAAACAGAATGGCTACCGCTTGGGGTTTTCGCTGTATCGAGAGACCAGGCGACTGATTCAAATGTGGTCTTGCAGCTTGCTGTCGACAAAGACGGAGTTATATCTGGGACTTATTACAACTCAGCGACTGACACCACTCGTCCTTTGAAAGGCAAGGTCGACAAAAAGACCCAGCGAGCAGTGTGGACTTTTGGTGACGGCAAGAATACGGATATCATCATGGAGACGGGCCTTTTCAATCTGACACAGGATCAAACTGAGGCGCTTGTGCATTTCGGCAATGAGAAGACACAGCAATGGTTATTGGTTCGGCTTGATCAGCCGAAAGACGATGAAAAGACCAAGGAAAGCCAAAAATAGGTGTAAGTAATAGACTAAGAGTGATTTAAGGCCCAACTAAAGCTTGTTCGTAATGTCGAAGATATTGAGATCAACTATATGCCAATGTCTTTTTTTCTAGTCCATTAATATTGGGAATTCGGTGGAAGGGTAGGATAAACTTTATGACTCCTCCCCCGAATCCTAAATATTATTTGTCTGTCCGAATATGAATGTCTCGTTGCGGAAACGGCATCTCAATATCTTTTTTCTGAAACTCCCGATAAATGGCCTGATTTATCTGAGAAACGGCTGTTCTTTTTATGTTGGGCCGAACCATCCAAACTAACAACTCAAACTGGAGGGATGAATCGCCAAATTCGACAAATCTAACTGAGGGGGCACGACCAGGCACGACAAATTCATTTCTTTGAGCGACAGCCATCAGCGTTTCCTCCACATCGCTTAGGTCCGAACCATATGCGACCCCGACGGGTATGCTGATCTGAGTCTCTGAGGAGGGAGCGCTCTCGTTGATTATTTCCATCTTGGCTATACATTTGCGTTCGGAATGGAGACGAAGCGGCCATTCAAGGTGTAAACGCGGGTGCTACTAAGACCTATATTCAATACAGTACCCTGAACTTTATCGCCTATAAGAACATAATCGCCCATTTTAAAGGGGCGGTCCAGAGGGATTACAATGGTTCCAATCAAGTTAGAAAGGGCTTCTCTCCCGGCCAACGCTATGGCAAGACCTCCAATGCCCAGACCACCAACCAACGAATAGGTAGGCAGGCCCAAGCGGCCGCCAAAATGCACTATGGTAGCTAATATTATGCCAACTGTAATAAGATCAAAACCAAAACGTATGAGCTGAGTGTCCGCATTTCCCGTAACGAATCCCCCTACCCTTATTACAGTACCGGCGATTCGGTTAAGAATTGCGCCAATCAACCACAGCGCTCCGCTGTACCCAATTATCAAAAAGACCATTGATAAAGGTGAATAGACATTAACCATGTGGAGGCCATGCAAAATAAACCACAGTCCGAATATTGAAAACAGAATTAGTCCTAACGGAAGAACGACCCCGCCAATGATCTTTTCGAGGCTGGAATCGAGCTTGCTGTCCAAAGCGGCGAGGACTGTTCGTGTACATTTGTAAATTAACAGAATCGCCGCCGCTCCAAAAAAGAAGTAAACGCCTAGCCCAATCCACTGCCAAACCATCTGACCAAAGAAAAACGTCATCGTCCACGGAGGCAGGTAGCTGATCATACGCCTTATAATAACCAAACCACTCGACGAAATGAGTTCGCTTCGCACTGCGCCTCCTCCAGACCCGGTTTTGTAGGGGAGACCTTCTATCTTACTGTAAAATTTCTCTAAATTTGCGACGGTATTGCTTGTAAACAGGAATTGCCCCTCTGCAGGCCCTTTGTTCACGACCGCAATTGTGATCTCCGTGTGTGGGATTGACCAACTGTCCAATTTGTCCGTTTTTACGTCCTTCTTGTCCGGAATTTCATCAACTGGTGGGATATCGATACGGTCAAGGATTTCTTTTAGATAAATTACAGACTCAAAAGCTAATGTGTCTCTTATCGCAGGCGGTTTTGACTCGAGATCCAAACATTGGGCAGCGCGATGGGCCAAATTCACTGCGTCTTGATTATGATTGGCCTTGTATGCTTCTAAGGCTTTGTTCATATCATCTAAAAAAGTTTGGAGACTGGCTCTAGGGCTCGAACGATCAGCCGGTTCAAGAGGATAGAGTGGTTGGTCGGCAAGGATATTTTCACCTGATAAACACACAAGTGTCACCGCTAGAATAAAAATTATATAAATCTTCATGTGATAATCGCCTCCAATAGTAATTTGGTTACAGGGTTGAACAGAATTTGGCCCAATGATGAAAGACTTGCTGTAGCTGCCCAGACTTTGAGAAGAATCTACTACAGCTTGCGGAAAAGCAGAATAATGGAACCTATGAAATCTTGGGTTCAGATTTCTTGTAATCTTTTGTTGATGCGTTAGTTGGTAAAGAAAAAGTTGGGGCGGCCCCGGTTTCTTTGGACACGGAATTGGGTGGGGCAATCTGGATATTTACGACCTCGGGGACATCAAAGAAGGTCGATGCATCGGCTCTCTGCAGAAGATAGGGGAATCATGCCTGAACGGAACATTTTGAAAAATCCCGGGTTGCCAGGGTAATTAATAGTGCTTCCCTCCAATTATTAAGGACAACTGACTAAAGATCAGTTGTTCCGTCTGCTAAATTCCTTGTGCAGAGCGGTTTTGCGAGACCTCGTTGAAATATATCCGAGGATATTCTAACATGCTAGAATCATGTAATAAATTGATTGCCAGCCCAAGCCCAGAGATGCGAAAACAAGCTATAAAGATGGTAAGT
>JAZDKD010000510.1:0-2582 GCA_043803345.1 Pseudomonadota bacterium | reverse complement strand
CAATCTCAGCCCTGCCCCTTTGCTGAACCCTGACGGCTCAGTTCGACTCCCCTGCTTGGACAATCATGGGATGGGCACAATCTTTGAAGAGCTTATTCGCCGTTTCAACGAGGAAAACAACGAGGAAGCAGGCGAGCATTTCACGCCGCGAGACGTGGTAAAGCTGATGGCGGATTTGATCTTTGCGCCTATAGAGGATCAGATTCAGAGCGGGACCTATTTCCTATATGACGGGGCATGTGGGACAGGCGGCATGCTGACAGTTGCGGAAGAACGTTTGCGCAGCCTTGCCCAAGACCGAGATAAGAATGTGGCAATTCATCTTTTCGGTCAGGAAAGCATCCCAGAAACCTATGCAATTGCAAAGGCTGATTTGTTACTTAAAGGAGAAGGGTTGGAAGCTGACAACATCATTTGGGGGTCTACATTGTCGCAAGACGGTTTTCCGTCGCGAGATTTCGACTTCATGCTTTCCAATCCACCATATGGAAAAAGCTGGAAAGCAGACCTGGAACGCATGGGCGGCAAAGGCGACATAATTGATCCCCGTTATGTGGTTGATCACGCGGACGAACCGGCAATGAATCTGATCACCCGATCGAGTGACGGTCAACTCATGTTTCTCGTCAACAAGCTGTCGAAGATGAAAAGTAACACTCCGCTTGGCAGCCGTATCGCAGAGGTGCATAACGGTTCCTCACTGTTTACGGGCGACGCCGGCCAAGGTGAGAGCAATATTAGGCGGTGGATAATAGAGAATGACTGGCTGGAAGCGATCATCGCCTTACCCCTCAACATTTTTTACAATACCCCCATAGCCACCTACATCTGGGTCCTAACCAATAAAAAGCCGACCCATCGAAAAGGCAAGGTGCAGTTAATTGACGCCACATCATGGTATAAGCCGCTGCGTAAAAACCTCGGAAAAAAGAATTGCGAACTGTCTGGAGAGGATATTCGACGAATTGTGGACAGTTTTATGGCCTTCAACGAAACGGAGCAGTCGAAAATCTTCCCAAACGCCGCATTTGGGTATCAAAAAATAACAGTTGAGAGACCCTTGCGGCTCAAGGTTAACCTGTCTTCAGGCACCAGACAAGCCTTCAGAAAAAACTGTGTCCAGGCAAATGAACAACGGCTAGCCGATCTGATTGACCACTTATCGGATAAACTCGGCGCTGGGCCTCACTCGGATTACAACTCTTTTTACGCCGAAATTGAAAAAGCGGCCAAGACCCGCGGAATAAGTCTGACAGCGAAACGCCAAAAATTACTTTCGTCTTCATTAGCTCAAAAATGTGAAGACGCTAAACC
The DNA here is from genome assembly GCA_043803345.1 of Pseudomonadota bacterium. Taxonomy (GTDB): domain Bacteria; phylum Desulfobacterota; class Desulfomonilia; order Desulfomonilales; family Desulfomonilaceae; genus CAJBEZ01. The sequence continues at coordinate 1,268 of JAZDKD010000510.1, read as the reverse complement.
CGTCATCAAGAAATTCCACAAGTCCGGAAAAGTTAAATCTACCCCAATTTTTGGTCTTTTCGTTGAAAATACTAATGGCGCTCAGGTGGTGGTAGAATATCAGACTGACACCGATCTGAGAGACACCGAACAGGTACCGATGCTCGAAGAAGGTGGGATCACCGGTTTTTTTGAACGAGAGGTTTCGCCTCATGTGCCGGAGGCATGGATAGATGAATCCGCGACTAAAGTTGGATACGAGATTTCTTTCACTCGATATTTTTACAAACCACAACCGATGCGAAGCCTAGCTGAAATTCGGGCAGACATAGAAGCCCTGGAGAAGGCAACCGAAGGGCTATTAGCCCAAACTCTTATAGAGACAGAGGAAGCGTGATGAGTGCTACGCTTAAGCCATACCCTGAATACAAAACCACCCGTTTGCCCTGGCTTGGCGAAATCCCATCACATTGGCAGGAAAAGCGAGCCAAATATTTTTTCCGCGAGGTCGATGAACGTTCAATAACAGGTAAGGAAGAACTTCTTTCCGTTTCACATATAACCGGAGTTACACCACGAAGTCAGAAGAACGTGACAATGTTCAAGGCGGAGTCCTATCAGGGCCACAAACTTTGCTATCCAGGCGATCTTGTAATCAATACCATGTGGGCTTGGATGGCTGCGCTTGGAATTGCGAAGGATTTTGGAATTGTGAGCCCTTCCTACGCGGTATACCGTCCTAAGAATAGAAGCGAATTTGTCCCTGAATTTGTTGATCATCTCCTGCGAATTCAGATGTACTCATCCGAATATTGGTGCAGATCAACCGGGATTCGTACTTCTCGGCTCAGGCTCTATCCCGAGAAGTTTCTCGAGATCCCAATCGCATGCCCCCCAAGAGCAGAACAGAGTCATATAGTCGCCTACATCAAAGAGAAGACCCGAATGCTGCGTCGCATCATTCGATCCAAGCGCCGACTCATTGAACTCCTAACTGAACAAAAGCAGGTAATCATCCACCAAGCCGTGACCCGTGGGCTTGATCCAAATGTCCGGCTTAAGCCATCCGGGATTGATTGGTTAGGTGATGTGCCGGAGCATTGGGAAGTGAAACGGATCAAACAGGTTGCAAGAATCGTAAGAGGCAAATTCGGCCATAGGCCACGCAATGACCCTGATTTGTATGATGGTGCTTATCCATTCATCCAGACTGGCGATGTATCTAGGGCCGCTAAGTTTATTACAAAATACGGTCAAACGCTCAATGATAGAGGACTTGCGATAAGTAA
>JAZDKD010000509.1:0-5367 GCA_043803345.1 Pseudomonadota bacterium | reverse complement strand
CTTGGAAACCGGAATCTACATTTCAGACAAGGTTGATCCGCAATCGACGGTTGTTGTCGATTGTCACTGTAAAGAAAACTTCATGGCAGTCGAAAATCCTACGGACCTCTGGAGCGCCAACACCGCAAGTGTGGCGGGGTTTTTCCCAGATTTTTTTGGTCCTGATTATGCCGATTTGAACAGCGGTAAACCGAAGATAGGACACCACTGTCACATTGATTCTACGTCCAATATAATAGGGCCATCACTCATAGGGAATTACACAAGAATTAACGCTGGGGCAAAGATCTCTAAATTCTCAGTCCTTGGGGAAGGCGTCATCATAGACCAGGGCGCCAAAGTAGGTTCGAGCGTGATCTTTGGCGACACGTATGTTGGGACTGACGCAAATATCTACAAAAGTGTAGTTGTTTCAAATGTTGTAATGAATCTCGATGTTGGGGTATGGACGTCAGTTGGCGACCCTTTCTTGTTATCAGGCGTGAACAAAAAAATAATATATTCTGTTCCTCAAAAAATCATGGACAAGAGTCTAGCGTTTTTAATCCTTCTTGTTACCTTGCCTTTATGGATTGCGAAAGGCCTGATTCGCATTCTCAGAGGTCGGCCATTTTTTGATGTTAGAATTTTGATGATCAGAGACTTATATTTTGATCCAGCGTCCAAAGATGCGGCTAGGGCTAGTGAATTTTTTTGTTTCAATAATTCTGGTCTATTTGTACGCCGTCTCCCCGGTTTGATAGATGTCTTGATGGGTAAAATCCGACTTGTAGGTGTTCGGCCTCTAAAAGAGGAGGACTTTGAAAAATATCATGAAGATTGGGCTCTTCAACGTTTCGAAGCGCTAGATGGATTATTTACCCCTGTTGACTCGGAATGCTCGGAAGATGCTCTTGAAGAGGAAAAAATAGCTGTTGAAAACTATTATTCAGCCACCAGGAACCTGGAAGAGGATATCAAAATACTTTGGAAAGCCATCAAGAGGCTTTTGCTTGGACATAAGTAACAAGATTTATAGTGGATTCAAGGCTCGCAGGAACACAAGCGGAAGTTATTTCTGCAAAGAGAAACAGACAAATTCGAAGTTATTATTTCCAGGGTGGTGACAGGAGAATCAAATATGGAGATTCAGGAACTTGAAGGGGTGACCGTTATCAGCACGGATGAAAGACTGGACGCAATGGTTGCTCCGAAATTGAAAGAGATGGTCAAGAAAATGTCCGAAAAGGCTTCTACCAAACTTATTATAGATTTAGAAAAAACAAAATTTATAGATAGTTCGGGTTGTGGTTCCCTGGTGGCGGCATTGCGCACTCTGCTGAAGAATCGTGGGGATCTCAAGATAGCGCGACCATCTCCTCAAGCGAAAACTCTTTTTCAATTAACGAGGTTGCACAGAGTTTTTGAGATTCATGATAGTTTGGAAGAAGCTTTAAAATCGTTTGAAAAATAGGACTGCAAAGCATTTTAAGCAGCTGAGCCTGTTTGGTCTAAAACTAAGGAAACTGCAGATGGGGCAGGAACTGTATGTCAAAATTGAGGCAATAGCGGAAATATTTCTGCTTAGACCTTTGGACATTTTTGTTCGCAATTTGGTCAAGCAACTGCCAGCGTTCTCAGATGACGAAGATACTTTGGATAGCATAGAATTAGCCTTCAACGAAGCCTATGCGAATATCAGCCGTCATGCCTACAAAAAAGGAGTCAAAGGCCCTGTCCGAATAGAGATATTTGTCAAAGAAAAAGCGCTCGAAATCAGGTTCGAAGATTACGGAGAAAACTTTAATCCCACTCAAGTTAAAGAACCGGACTTTCAGAATCTTGGTGAAAGTGGGCTGGGGATATGGTTTATGAAACAATTCATGGATGACTTGGTTTATGAGTCTGGTGACTGTGGACAGAATGTGCTTAGATTGATCAAAAGAATCCCCGATGAAAATATGGCTTGGTCTGTTGGGTGTTCCGGATAGAAAGTCTGGCGATCATGGTCGATAAAGTATTCTTGTCGAACCTAAAGAATCATCAAGAATAAATTGAATGCGGGGTTCGACTTTTGGAGCGGAGGGAGATTGTTGGCGCATATGAATTGTTCGGCGAAAATGTTTGCTGGCAATCGAACAAGCCCTGTTTACGATAAGATTTAACTGAAGATATCAGACAGAGGACTATGATGATTACAATTGACAAGTTGGTAGAGGAACTTGGGATGGAGCCCGATGAAGTTTCGGAATTTATCTCGGTATTCCTGGATTACACTGAAAACGAAGACCTACCGGCGCTTCTTGAAGGAGTCAATCAAAGGAATCCCGAAACTGTGAGGCAGCGAGCCCACTCCATCAAAGGCGCGGCGTTGAACTTGATGTTGACAGAGATCTCGACGGTGGCGGAGCAAATGGAGAAGGCCGCCGCTTCCGGAAACCTTGATCAAAGCCAGACTCATTACAGAGAAATTGTTGAGAAGGTTAGAGCAGTTAGAGATTTACTGACTTGACACTCTTTAAGGTTAAAAAGAGGTTGAGACTTTTATGTCAATCGTCATAATATTGACACAAACGCTAAGTTAGTGTTAATTTAAAAAATTGTTACGGCGGTGTAGCTCAGCAGGTTAGAGCATGCGGCTCATATCCGCAGTGTCCGGGGTTCAAGTCCCTGCACCGCCACCATGCCCTAAGTGCCCGCCTACTCTGAATGTCGACTCATTCAACCGGTTGTGTTATAGCATCAGCGACGGGAAGTCGTCTCAATAGGATCACAATAAGAGTCTTGGCAAAGTTGAAGTTTTTTATGTAAGGTCGAGACAACAAAAAATTGAATTCACCTTTAGTGGCGTGAAGAGGTTCTTAGATTCTACAATGACTACCACGGAGAAAAAACATTTGTCAGGGTCATCCATAACGATCGTCATACCAGCTTACAATGAGGAAAAAACGGTAAGCGATGTGATCAAAGGGGTCATTGCCAAAGTTCCCCACGCCCGCATACTGGTAATCGACGATGGTTCAACTGACAACACCTGCCAGGTTGCAAAGGATGCAGGCGCAGAAGTTGTCAGGCATCCTAACAACAAAGGAAACGGGGCCTGCCTGAAGACTGCGTTGAGGTCGATAAACGATGGCATAATAGGGGTCTTGGATGCTGATGGACAGCATGATCCTGGACAGCTACCAGATATGTTGGAACGGCTAAAGGATTACGACCTGGTGGTTGGAGCAAGAAATTTTGCGCCTCAAGAAGGTTCACCTCTTAGAAACCTCGGTAACAGGATCCTGCGTAAATTAGCTTCGTTTCTTGTAGAAAGAGATATTCCGGATCTTACCTCAGGTTTCAGAGTTTTTCGTCACGATATTGCTATCAAGTTCCTACACCTTTATCCAAATGGTTATTCATTCCCATCCACGAGCACTTTGTCTTTTATCACCGCAGGATATAATGTGACGTTCATGCCAATTGCCGTCAGTTCAAGACCTGCGGGGACAGAGAGCAAATTACGTCCATTCAGTGATGGTTTCAGGTTTATAATGTTTATTCTCAGGATCATCACAATGACAAATCCGAACAAGATATTCTTACCAGCCGGTTTGGTCATGATATTTATTGGCGTATTGTTGACTATCAGGAACCTTATATTGTTTCAGCAATTTTCAGGAGGAGTGGTTCTGTTCCTCGCCGGTGGGATCAATATAATATTCTTCGGTCTTATTCTTGACCAGTTTGCGTTACTTCGACTCCAAGGACGCGATTAAAATTGAAATTTAAGTAATCCTAACAATGTGTGGAATCTGCGGAATTTTCTCCATAGGCGATTCTAGCCCCGTATCAATGCGGTTGCTGCAGGAAATGAATCGAACTATGGCGCACAGGGGTCCCGACGACGAAGGTTACCACATTGATGGTCCAGCCGGATTGGCAATGAGGAGATTGAGCATAATCGACCTGGAGGGTGGACACCAGCCGCTGGATAATGAGGATTCTTCTGTATGGATAGTATTCAATGGGGAGATTTATAACTATCTTGAACTCAGAGCGCATCTCATAAAAAGGGGGCACACATTTCGGACAGATTCCGATACCGAGGCAATCGTCCATCTGTACGAGGATTATGGCGACGAATGTGTATCTTATCTGAATGGAATGTTTGCTTTTGCGATATGGGACTCCAGAAGCAAACGGATTTTCGCAGCAAGAGATAGAATGGGAATAAAACCTTTTTATTTCTGTTTCGACTCCAGAGGCAATTTCTGTTTCGCCAGCGAGATTAAAGCACTATTAAAGACAACCGTAGATAGATCTCCAAACTTGCAGGCTCTTTACGATTATACGTCTTTAATGTACACTCCAACTCCTGAAACCGCATTCAGGGCAATAAAGAAACTCGAACCTGCTTCGGTCCTAGTGTGTTCTTTTAAGGGTTTGGCTATAAAATCATACTGGGATATACCAACCCCGGCCGCAGGAGAAGAGGACCACAAAAAATCATCCTACGAAGAAGAGATTATTGATCTTATTGAAACTGCCGTAAGACGGCAAATGGTGTCTGATGTTCCCATAGGGGCGCTGTTAAGTGGAGGTCTCGACTCTACTACAATAGCGGCTATCATGTCGCGCAAGCTACATTCTCCTTTAAAGACTTTTACAATAGGGTTTAACCACAAATCATATGATGAATCTGATGAAGCCCGCTTCGTCGCCAGTCAATTAGGAACAGAACACTTCGAAAAACTTGTTGATCCCTTCATGGTTGGATCCATGGAAGATCTCCTGGCAATTTTCGATGAGCCCTTCGCAGACTACTCCGCAATACCTACCTTTCTGGTTTCAAAAATCGCTTCAGAGATGGTTCGAGTAGTTCTTACGGGTGACGGAGGAGATGAGGTTTTTGCGGGTTATCCTACCCATTTTGCTTTCAAGTTGAGCAAAATCTTCAGACTTGTTCCGGGTTGGGTCAGAACCAACATTATCAACAAGATGGTGTTGTCCCTGCCAACTTCATTCGAGAGAATCAGTTTTGATTACAAAGCCAAAAGATTCGTTACCGGCGCTGACTTGCCATTTGAGAGAGGCCATTATTGGTGGAAAGTCATATTTGATGAAAAAGAAAAAGAACTCCTTTTTACAAGCGATTTCCTCAAAACAGGTTTCCAAGATACCTTCAGAATCTTTGACAAATATTTCGACCGTGTAAGAAAATGTCACCCATTGAATCAGGTCCTGTATGTTGATGCGAAAACATTCCTGCTTGATGACAATCTGACAAAAGTTGATAGGATGACCATGGCAAATTCACTCGAGGCTCGGGTTCCAGTCCTGGATCACAAGCTGGTTGAAAGAAGAGCCGTCATACCTCCAGGGGTTAAATCTAAAGGTTTT
>JAZDKD010000508.1:0-17926 GCA_043803345.1 Pseudomonadota bacterium | reverse complement strand
CAATAACTTTACAAAATTCTTCGACTGCTTTTTCGTGCCGACCGGTTCCGCTATAGGCCATACCACGATTGTGGTAAGCCGAAGCAAACCTGGAATTGATTTCTATCGACTTATTGAAATCATCCAGAGCCCTGTCGAATTTCTTAAGGCGCATAAGCGCAACACCCCGGTTGTTGTAGACCATGGCGTTAGAAGCGTCCATCTCTATGGCTTTATCAAAATCCTGAATTGCCCGTTCGTACAGGCTCTTGCCGTTTAGAGCAAAACCTCTATTGTTATAGTATCTTGCGTCGTTAGAGTTCAGCGATATCGCGCCGTCGAAATCGTTGATGGCCCTGTCGTAATCGTTGAGTCCGTTGAAGGCGAATCCTCTTGTGTTCAAGGCCTCAGAAGATGTGGGTTCCAGTCTTATTGCTACGTCAAGCGCCTCAACCGCTCTCGAGTATTCATTTACCGCGTTGTATGCGAATCCCAGGCGAACAAACGCTGGAGCGTAAGCAGGGTCCAGTTTGGTGGCATGCGTTAGGTCCTTGATCGCCAATCTCGGCTCGCCCTTTTTAAGATAGGCCTCCCCTCTTTTGGCCCAAGCTATAGCTGATTGAGGCGCCATTTTGACTGCATCCGAAAAATAAGTTAGCGCCTGGTCGATGGAACCTGATTCTTCAGCCTGTTGGCCAGCCCTGAACACGTCCAGGAAATCCTCGGCCCACGTCAATGAAGTTACTGACGAGACAATAACCGCTATCAACCCCAAAATCCGCAAGCATTTTCTTTTCACTTGAATGTTTGCTCCTAAATACGCCTCTGCGTGTTATCATTGTTAGTGCTGGATGCTAAACTTGCACAGCGGCTTCCAGATAAGTTTAACGATTTATACCTATTTTGGTTGGATTGGGCAAGTTAGCTGGTTCGTTGTCCAATAAGACGACCACACAAATTTGCATGGGAGTTATTTACTATGGATCTTCTTGAAACGGTGAGACAACGCCGAAGCGTAAGAAGTTTTGACGGCAGACCAGTTGAAAAAGTAACTTTGGAAAAAGTTCTGATGGACGCGGTCAATGCCCCGTCAGCAATAAACATGCAACCCTGGGAGATCCACGTGTTGTCGGATAAAGAGCGGGAGCGTCTTTCCCGGAAGTTGTTGAAAAGCTTTAAAGAGCGTCAGATTACCTGCGGACCAGGCACAACTCGAACGATCCCGGAAAATTTTATAGACAGGGCTAGAGTGGCGGCAGAAGGTATGACGCCTCTCGTCGAACAAATGGGATTTGATTTCAAGACGTTTGTAAACACGGGCAGTCTCAAGTTTTATGAAGCGCCTGCCGTGATACTTGTGTTCATTGATGACAGTTTCCCTTCTGAAAGGATGACAGATATCGGGATTTTCCTTGGCTACCTGTTGATAACCGCTCACTCTTATGGTCTTGGAACCTGCCCCGTTGGATTGGTCACATCTTATGAAGATGAGATCAAGGACGCTCTGAACATTCCGGAAGCGAAGAAACTTGTAATCTCGGTGGCCATGGGGTACCCCGATCCGGATGCGCCCATAAACCGGTTCAGGTCTGAAAGAGCCGCTGTTAATGAATTCGTGCGCTGGATAGGTTTCTAGAAGCCGTTTTTCATTGAGTCCGTCAGAACCCCTTTGTCAAGGAACAAAACTGTTTCTGATTTCCTGGCAGCCCTTGGATCGTGCGTTACCATTATTATTGTCTTTTCAAATTCACCATTGAGTTGGCCCAGCAAATCTAGAACATCAGTGGCTGATTTCTTGTCAAGGTCACCCGTGGGTTCGTCTGCCACTATGAGAAGAGGGTCGGTTACAATTGCCCGAGCTATGGCTACCCGCTGCTGCTGCCCCCCGGAAAGCTCTCCTGGATAGTGCTCCAGGCGATCAGCCAGACCAACAGCCTCCAATGCCGCTGTCGCGTGATTACGGCGCTCAGACTTGGAAAGGGAAGTCAGCAACAGCGGAAGCTCGACATTTTCCAGTGCGTCGAGAACAGGAATGAGATTGTAAAACTGGAAAATGAATCCAACGTTGGACGCCCGCCACTTACTAAGTTCCGTTTCACTTAAAGTTACTATATCTGTGTCACCGACAATCAGTCTGCCACTATCCGGACGGTCAATCCCGGCTATAAGATTCAGCAACGTAGTCTTACCAGAACCTGAAGGGCCCATCAAAGACAGAAATTCACTTCGCCTGACGGATAAACTCACATCATTCAAAACTCTTATTTCCTGATTTCCACGTCTGTAAGATTTTGACAGGTTTTCAATTTTTACGAGAACAGGTTGTGTCACAGGAAATGTAACTACTCCTTGACGCTTATTCTTCGCCCATCGGTCAATAATGGGTCAGGGTTAAGCACTATGAGGTCACCTTCTTTTAAACCCTCAAGGATTTCTTTTGTCTCTCCCCATTGACCACCAACCTTTACGGGCACCATGACCGCTCTATTTTCATTAACTCTAAAGACAAAAGGTTGATCGGCCTTCGATCCTATTGAGCCAGTTGGAACTCCCAAAAAAGGTCTGTTTTCAGTTTCATCCAAAGGCCTGGACAGAAACGCCACTTTGGCGCTCATTTCCGGGAGTACTTTATCATTGATATTGTTAAATTTAACTTTAGTCAGGACTGTAGCCTTGGATCGGTCAGCGGTAGGAACTATCATATGCGTCAGCCCACTGAATCTGTCATTTGGCAGAGCGTCCAAACGAATTTCCGCCGGACCGGCCACTTTGACCTTTTCTATACTGGACTCGGAGACGTCCACCTCAACCATCAAAGAACTCATATCAGCCATGGAAACAACTGACGCTTTGGCGTTTAAGGAAGCTCCCAATGGGGCCACAACCTCTCCTTCCTCTGCGCTCTTGGTAAGGACTACACCATCAAAAGGGGCTCTTATGTAAGACTGTTCGAGATTTACTTCCGCGACTTTGACAGACGCTTCCGCTTTATCAACACGGAATTTTGACGATCTGACAGCCGCCGAGGCTTTTTTGAATCGGGCCTCCGAAGAATCTAAAGCTTGCTCAGAGACCGCTCCCGATTCCTTAAGAGATTTCTGTCGGTTGTAGTTGAGGGTTGCGTCTTCCAATTCAGCGTCCGCATTGTTGAGATCGGCCCTGGATACCTTGAGACCGGCCTTTGCTTCCGCAAGGGTAGCTTCGAGGTCATCGTTTTCAAGCTCAGCTACAACATCTCCTTTTTTTACAGATTTACCCTCCTCAACGTAGAGTCTCTCAATACGACCGGTGGCTTTGGATGAAACAGCGGCTTTTCTTTGCGCTACGACATAACCACTGGCGTTAAGGATTGTGAGCGCTCGAGAAGGAAATGTTATTGAGGCTTTAATAGCTTGGACTTTGAGGGGCGGTCTCAACCAGTAAATCCATATCGTGTATCCGACACCGGCGGCCAAAGTTATAAACAGGGCCGAGAACAAAATTACTTTGGAACTGGACAGTGGGCCACTCGTCGCATTCTTTGATCCGGGCCCAATTTTTAGCTTTGTAAGTAAATCAGAAGACATGTTGTTGAATGTCCAGACATATCGAATGAAAGTTTTTCAATAAACCGTCCCAGCCATGGCGTCAAACTATGATAACTGGCAAGCCTTATGCTTCGTACGATATATTGATTCTCAATAAATCATACTCGTGATAGAAACTTTAGTAAATACTGCTACCAGAAGGAACTAGTCAAAACCATGTGGTCGAAAATACAGTTCAGCCTCCGTTTCCTGCTCGCCGTCACTACTCTGGTAATTGTTACCGGGACTCTTGCCGTCCCGATAATTATTGTAAGTCTTTTCACTTCTTCAGGAACATTGACTTATACGATGATGCGATGGTGGGCCATACTGGTTTCCACCCCAATGGGCTTGAAGTTTTCACTAAAAGGCGCTGAGAATGTGCAGTCAGGGCAATCCTATATCATCACTCCGAATCATCAGGGCAACACCGACATTCTGGCTCTTCTCACAAAACTTCCACTCCGTTTTCGATGGGTCATAAAAAAAGAACTCTTAAGAATTCCGGTTTTTGGCTGGGCCCTGGGAGCAACAGGCGCAATAGCCTTAGATAGATCAAACAGGGAAGCGTCTATAGAAAGCCTCAAGAAGGCCAGGCACAAGTTGTTGAACGGTTGGTGCATGCTCATATATCCTGAAGGCACGAGAACTCCGGATGGAAAACTTCTTCCCTTTAAGAAAGGGCCATTCATGGTAGCGATTCAAACTGGGCTTCCGATATTACCGGTAACTACAAATGGGGCATTCCGTATCTTGCCGAAAAAGAAACTAGCATTCCGTCCGGGACATATAACTGTGACTATCGCAAAGCCTATACCAACCGAGGGCTTGACGGAAGATGACGTGCCCATGCTCATGGAACAGACGCGAAAGGCCATTGAGTCCAATCTTGACCTCGATTACAATCCATTCAAAGACTGAACGATCTTGCTCGGTGTCGCCTGTTTCGCATTTCTCAGCCACTGTCCCGGAACTTTCCTGTTTACCTGCCTTTCAGCCGTCACTTTCGAGTTCTTCCAACGGTTCCCTCCCATGTTTGCGAACAAAGCTTTCCTGAGCCACTTTGTAAGCCTGGTCGGCGCCCGCGGCGTTCCTAGAATCCAACAACGCTGTTTCCAGCGCTTTCTTCGCCTTGACAAGCCGCAAGGCGTCTCCATCACGAGCCGTCTGATCGACCCACTCAAGAGCCTTCAGAATTTCTGATTTATTCATTCTTTACTCCTTTCCTTGTATATCTCTATGATCTTAACAGCCCGATGGCGCCCGTCTTTTCCTGAGACCTATTCCTCTTTGATCGAGGCCGCGGAAGCCCCCCGTAACAGCTTGAAAGTAGGATACAATGACGAAATGAAACAGGCTGCCAGAGTCAATCCCAATGTCTCAACAAAAATCCACTTGTTGACGCTTATGTCTATAGTCCACCCGAAAGATCTGTAATTTATGGCGTAAACAATAATATATGTAAGTAAAAGGCCACATACGGACGCTATCAGAAAAGAAGCAAAACCCATAATAAGCCCCTGATAAATATTCATTTTTCCGATCTCCATCGGAGTCAGCCCCAGGTAGCCAAGAACTCGAATTTCTCTGGAACGTTCGAGTAATATCGCCATCATGGCCGTTGCAACTCCCAGGAGGGCCACCAGCAGGGAAACTCCCTTCAAGGTTGCTGTTGGAGCGAATGTTTTATCAAAAATAGATAGAACACGCTCTCTCATTTCATGGTTGGAAACGATAGTTCTTTCTAATCCTTTGAAAAGAGAAGCCACAGAGTTCCGTACTTCCTCAATAGAGGCGCCCGGCTTCAGAAACAGGGCGATGGACTGAACCCTGTCATCTTTCCAGATACTTAAGTAAACGCTCCTGTCGATCTGTATGGTCCCCTGGTCTGATGAATAGTCTCTGGTTATTGCTGCAACAGGAAAATCTTTGGGCCCATCAGGAGAATCCAGGGTCAGTAAGTCGCCAACTTCAAGATTAAATTTAAAGGCTAGTGGCTCGGAAATAAATACTCCACCATTTTTCAATTCGGCCCACGCTTTGTGACTCTCTTTTTTACCAATAAAGTTAAACTTGGCTTTCTTCTCAAGGATTTCAGGTTCTATAATTCTAAGCTTTACCGGCCTTCCCTGGAGATAAATATCAAGCGCCAGGTATTTTTCTATGGAATCCAGTCTGGGGTCACCTTCCACCTTTTTTATTAGAGTTTCTGGAAGCGGGTGGTCCCATTTGGTTGTATCCGGAGATATGTACAAATCTCCCTTGAGAGCTTCTTCCAGCCATGAATGCACTGAGGTCCTGAAGCTGTAAATCATCGTGTCAACACCTATGGTCATAGAAAGAGCTACAGCAAGGGCCGCCACGGCTATACTGGTACGGCTCAGTGAGGCCCCTATGTTCCTCGCTGCCAGGAATGCGTCCAGGAACCGGTGGGATTTCTTAAAAACTACGCCGAGATAGAAGGTAAAAGGACTCAACAGTCCGGGTGTAAAAAGCGCAAACGCTGTAGTCATTCCGAACGCTGAGGCAAATCCCCAAAAAATTGAATTCCTTGAGGCCCAAGCCGTTAAACACGAAAAAATAAAAAAAGCGGAACCGACCACAAAAAGGTAGATTCTCAAACTCTTTGCCCTGTCTTCTATGCTCTGTCTCTTCAAACCTAGAACCGGCGGAGTGACTGCAACTTCAAGGGCCGGCAGAGTGACACCTACAGCGGTGGCCACAAATCCTACGGCAAACCCAGTCCCAATTATTCCCAAAGACCACCCGACGTTCAGGTTGTTCACCAAAAAGTATAGTTGACTAATTGTCGAAGAAACCTTGCCTACGCTGTAAGCTGCGACAGAGTATCCGAATATTACTCCCGCCAGGCTGCCAAGGGCTCCAAGAACGATTGACTCGATCATAAAGGCAAAAACTAGGCTGCGACTGTCACAACCCAACGTCAGCAGCAACGACATGTCTTGCCGTCTTGATAGAACCGAAAACATCGAAAAATTGTATATCAGGAACACACCCACAAATAATGCTATCAGGCTCATTGCCGCCAGATTAAGTTGAAAAGAATATAGCATAGCCGTCAGGGTTGATTTTCTTGAGTTTGCGTCGGTAATCTTCAAGCCCGGCAGTAACGTAGGGAACGCGTCTGAAACGGTTCCCTCAAGGATCAGATCTATTCTGTCAAGTCTGCCAACCCGGCCAAACAACTCTTGCGCCGAGGAAATATCCATGACGGCGAGATTCTCGCCAAGACCTCCTGAAGCGTCTTCGGTCAATGGCCCCAAAATACGAATCTTCTTTTCCAACCCAGCGTCAAGAGCGGTGATCCATCCACCTGTCTTGAGATTGTAACGTCTCATTAAGTCACTGGACACAAAAGCCCCTGGATGATCGCTTCCAAAAAAACCGGCCAGGTCAGGTATACCTGAGAATTCTGGAGTCCATGAGCGAAAGGGGCTATCCAGAAAAGGGTCCACTCCCAGGAATCGGATCGGATCGGATTCTGTTTCCAGGGTGTTTGCTATAACGTCCACCACTGGGCTAGCTGCTTTAACTCTCCTGTTTGTCCAGATCTCCCGGAAATGTTTCTCATCTATTTTGCCAAAAGTTGAGATGATTGAATTGGTGGCCCTTCCTGAGAGAAAATCCACTGATGACTCAAAAGATGAAAGGGCTGAATCGTTGATCAATTCAACAGCGACGACAATGCCCACACCCAAGGAAATGCCTGTGAGACATAACAGAGCAAGAAGGGTATGCCTCCGGTAATACTTGAAGTTAAATTTTAACAGCGATAGAGTTGTCATTTTACAGATTGAGGAATAATCCGGCTCCCTGGGTCAAGCTCAATTCAGTCCAAAAAACTTAAAATCAGTTAATTGGATGCCGTTTTGAGCCGCTCTTCCCTCAGAAATCAGTTCGTATAATTTTCTTCAAGTAACATTCCCGACTTAAGTCGATAACGTCTTGGAGCCATCCATAGGGCGTCAGCGCTGTGAGTAACCATAATGAGGGCGGCGTTTAATTCACGACATGTTTTATCTATCAAGTTCAAAATTCCGTTACCTGTATCCTGATCAAGATTTCCTGTGGGTTCATCAGCAAGTATCAATCTCGGCCCCTTTACCAGGGCTCGGGCAATCGCCACCCTTTGCTGTTCACCGCCGGAAAGCGCCTCGGGAAATTTCTTCCAGTAACCGTCTAAGCCCGTCTGGGAGAGAAGTTCATGGGCTCTTGAGTAATCCTTTATTCCCAACAGATCCAGTGGAAGCGTGACATTCTCGCCAACAGTGAGGGTAGGAAACAAATTGAAAGACTGGAAAATGAAGCCCACTTCCTTTCGTCTGAAATATGCCATATCTGAGATAGACATCCTTGTAATCTCGCGTCCGTCGAAAAACACTTTGCCTTGAGTTGGAGAATCCACTCCACCGACAATGTTTAAAAATGTGCTTTTACCCGAACCGCTTTTCCCGAGTAATATGACCCTGTCACCCTGAAACAGGTCCATACTCACGCCCGCTAGAGGAAAGACTTCACACACCGGGCCGCTGGAATAACATTTTTTCACATCGACCAGTCTTATCAAGGGATCCATTTGTATTTTTCCAAGAGATTCCTAATGGTGGTCTAAAGTGAATCGGTTATCTGGTGTTGGTTTGTTGGTTAGGGCTCTTTGAATTTTCATTTGTTCCATAAATTCTTTTCAGACGTTTTTCGAAATTCTCGCTTCTCTTTTTTCGAAACACCATGTAGTCCGATTCGGCGGGGAGTTTGTTGTCATTCAACATTAACCACAAATTTGTAACAGTTACCTGTTCGAGGACAAAACCGAGCCTCATACATATCAACTCGCCCTCCGAAAGCTTTCCCATCGCCTCATTCAAGTCCTTTGCGGTTGGTTCACAGTCCCTGTAAACAGCGTCTCTAAACGATGGGTCTCGCAACAATTCGATCGGATGTTTCCTTTTCTGGTCCGCCAGACGTTTGGCCGCCTGTATGACCCTGAAGAAATCGCGTTTCATCAATGGTATGCCGTACGAAATTATCTTGTCGGCTGCTGGGCGTAACCCTAAGATCTTTTTTTTCTCGGCGGAGGAAAAAGCTATTGAATATGGCAACGAATCGATATTTTTCTGAGCGTCTTGAAGCTTGTGAACCTGTTCTTCAAGAAACAGCAAGTTCTTGAGTGGTCCGCGATCCGCCTGTTTTATAAAAAAAACCAGTGATGGGTGTTGGCCAATAAGCTTGTCTGTAACGTTTCGATTGACTTCTTCCAGTTCGTATTTGAGAAAAGCTTCGATAATTGCCCTGTTACCTTCCTGGACAATTTCTCTGGCCACAACGGCGTCTGGTGGTTCAGCGCAAAAAGCCGGTTCAGGACAACTAAATTCAAGCATGATAGCGCTAAAAAGCGCCAACAAAATAACCGCCGAATACTTGCCAAGCCTCATGAAGATTAACCCTGAGTTTTTTTGAAAGCATGGATTCGTTCACCAATCCACGCTGCGAGTTGTCCAAAGCCTTCACCGGTTTTTGCCGAAACAGGAAACATCTCTATGGAAGGGTTCATAGCTTTAACAGTTTTTTGAAACTGATCCATGTCGAAATCCGTGTATGGCGCCAAGTCCACTTTGTTGATCAGCAATGCCTGAGATTCCGTAAACATCAACGGGTATTTAAGGGGTTTGTCGTGTCCTTCGGGGACCGAAAGAATCATTACTTTCAGGTTTTCCCCGAGATTGAATTCCGCAGGACAGACCAAGTTGCCCACGTTCTCTATAATGATAAGGTCCTTGCCTTCTATTCCAAGACCTGAACACGCTGCGGTAATCATGTTGGCGTCGAGGTGGCATGCCCCGTCGGTGTTAATTTGGACAACGTCGATATTTTTTTCCTGAATTTTCCTTGAATCGACATCTGACGCTATATCGCCTTCTATAACCCCAATGGTGAAGCTCCCGGAGAGGGTTTCAATCAATCGGAGGATTGTGGAGGTTTTCCCTGCGCCCGGAGCAGCCATTAAGTTTATTACGAATGTTTTGTTACTCTCAAATGCTTTTCGTAGATTCAGAGCTAAAGACTCATTGACTCCAAGAATATCTTTGTTAACGTTAATTGTTTTTACTGCCATCATTTTCTCCTTGTTTTGCTGCGTTTTCCTTTCTGTGGCTTTTCAATAGCCCTGACAGTTTTTAAAGTGTCTTTCTGTCTGAGATACTCCAAGTAAGCGCAACCTTTGGGCATCCAGTTTATTTTACGAATGAAGTCTTCCGTCAATTTTACGCAGTCGGGTTCAATTTCATGGCGCTTATCATAAATCTTGCACATTCTGGTTACTGTGTCCAGATATACGCAGGGTTCATCCGTGTAAATGATCTGCCCTTCGCCGATATCGATTTTTTCGTAACAGCACTTGGCGCATTTTCGGCATATCTTTTCCCATTCCTCGTCACTCAATTTATCTCTTTCAAGTAATGAATCATTCATATTTGCGAGCCTTAGCATCATCTCAGTTTTTTTAGAGCAGGGTAGTTAGTGGACTGCCAGGAATTAAGAAACCAATTTCTTATTATGGAAGCTTTATAAGAAAATGGCCATACTATATATGTGGAGATAAGGTCGATAGTAGAGTATTCAATTTTTCAGTCATCAATCGTTTCATGTGGCCAAGAACCACCCTTATTGCAAGCAATTAGCAAAGTCTGAAGGCTAGGATTAGAAGCCCTGTTTGCGTTGCAAACGATGCATTTCATGATTAGCGTCCTAACCAAATTCTAACATTTTACTTACCATCTTCTAACTTCATCCTAATCATTATCTCACAATTCACAGACACAATTCGATCACCGAGTATTTCGTTAAACGGTGGGGATCCCAAGTCCAGTTAATGGGCTTAATTGAGCAAGTTTTCCGGCTTGGCCGAGCCGGAAGCTTCAAATTATTTGGGATGCCTAAAAATTGGTTTTTTTGATGGGAGGAAGAATGAAACGGTTTGTAATTATGGGCTTGATAGCTATTGTGGCTGTTTGCGCAGCCGCTCCGGCTTTCGCCTGGGAATTTTCCATGAAAGGTGACTGGGAATGGCGCTATCGTTACTGGACCAGAACCGGTCAAAACGACATTTTCGGTGAGATGAACGCCACGCAGGTGAATCTTGGCATCAACCATCTTTCCGTTTTCCCGACCGCCGGCACGACAAACAGAATGGGCGGCAATTTCGGCGTGCTGGCCGGTCAGAATAATTATGGCTGTGACATGAGCCTCACAGACAACCGCTCGACCATTTACCCTAAGATTAAGGTTAACAAGGCCATTTCTGTTGAAGGTTCAGTAAACCTCACTTCCCTTGGTATATGGTCAGACGGAGACCCTTATAATTTTGGAGGAACCCTTGGCGGCGCTAACGCTGGAACTTTCCGAAATGTGGGATTCTACAATTCCATGTATGTCCCAATCCAGGACCGGCCGGTTGCCAGCAATGTGCCCAATACATTTGTGACGCTTCAGTGGTTGAAGGCTTCGATCAAAACCCCCATGCTTGATTTTAGCCTTGGTTATAAAACCAGCGCAATCGGCATGGGATTGTGGAAGCATAAAGACAATCGCTCTTCGGCGTCGTTCAGCGTGACTGCCCACTATGGGCCTTTCAAAATAGGATTCAGCCCTTATTTCGGTAGGGATCTTTCAACCTGGGCACTAAATACCAACGGCAATCCGTCATCCCGTAATACCGGAGCAGGATCGACCCAAAGGCAGGAAGATCGCCGAGATTACTTCAAGGCGGTTATGGGAGAAATAGTTTACAGAAATGGTCCGATGGAATTGCAGCTTGTCTCCGACTCTTACCATCAGCCCAGCGCTCCAGCGGTTCCGGCAGGGGTGGTCGCCAACCGCTTCCGTGGGGCCGCCCTCGCTGTAGCGGCGCCCAGTGATGATGTTTTACGATACCGAATTGCTCTAGCCGCTAAGTACAACAACGGCCGCTTTTTCTTAAACGGTGAAGCTGACTGGTTTAACCGTTGGCGCTCGGGTAGGGGTACAGGCAATCCAGCTACGCAACTTGTTAACCAAAACGAGGATGATCAAGCGTGGCTTTATGGATTAGAGTTGGGAGCTCTTTGCGGCCCTTCGAAAGTTACTTTCAATTACGTGCGCGCAACCGGAGATGACCCCAGCACAAGAAATACCAGTGAGGACGCTGCCGTCGCAGAACAAAGCGTCTCAGCTCCATACATGAAACAATGGGGTTACCTGATGTATTACATGTATGGAACCGGCGATGGATGGGACGCGTCCGGCAATGGTCAACCTACAAACTTCCATCACGTGGGTGGTAGGTTGGACTACGCTCTTGCCGCCAACCTCAATACCTTCGTCGTGTTTTCACAGGCATGGCGCGATCAGCCGAGTTCTTACAGACTCGGAGGAGACTATGCCATACAGGGTCGAATCTGGACCAACGATGACATTTTGAACTGGCAACTGAACGGCGGAACTCAACAAGCTGTTCCCGGTAGCGCCACAGACATTGGATGGGAACTGGATTTCGGGCACGACTGGAAACTGCTTGAAGGACTAACCTGGAGCACTACGTTTGCCATTTGGAAACCGGGCAACTGGTGGGCATACGCTTATCCAAACACCGCCAACATTTATCGCGCTCTCAACAGCGCCACTGTAATCGGCAATGCAAACCAGGCTATAGCAACCTTCAATTTGGGAAGGGACATAGACCCATTGTTCGCGGCCGAGACTAAGCTGTTGATCAGTTTTTAACGCAACTCGCCTGCTCTTGGGTGAAACGTAAAATTCATTCGAGGGTCATGCAAATTAATTAGCCGACGCACGCTCCTTTTTTTAGAGGAGCGTGTTAGTTTTAGGACAACTGGTTTCAATTGGGCCAGATACTAGCGCTCAAAAATCTTTGACCACGGAAACATTAATATTCTAACTTGACTCTAATTAATAAAACAACGGAGGAGTTATGGAAAAAAACGATCAGGGAGTGCGCGAAGCAATTGTCGAACTCACCGACAATCTTGGTACCATCGGCGTATTCATGTTGGGTGAGGCGAGAGCTTTCCTGACAAAAAGTTGGGGAGCTTCACGGGAAGAATTTTACACGGCGGTTGATCAAGTGTCCCGAACCATGAAACAGTCCGGCAAGATGGCGGTGGATGACATAGACAGGGCGGCTGATCAGATTAAGCAGTCCTGGGACCTCCTGATTAAGGAGAAGGGCCTGGATTGGGACGCGTTTTTTAATGAACTGAAAAATCGCCTCGCCGCTCTAGGAACGGTTAGTAAAGAAACCTTCGATCTTTGCGTAGACCAGGCCGCTGAGACGCTTGACAAGCAGTGGACATCGTTCGGTAGGGTTGGCGAGAACCAGGTAAAATACGCTCAGGATCAAATAGGTTACATGGCGTCGTCCGTCAAATCCCAGTGGGATGTGGTCTGGGATACGATGCAAAAAACCGGTGACAAAATCGACCGCGCCGTCGATGCCGCATGGGAAGAAATAAAGAAATAATCCCGAACAGAGTTTTTCTCGACATTCAGAAAAGATCGCAGCGAGCTTCTTGTACCTATGAAGACAACTAACAGATTTCTAACCTGATCAAATTATTTACTGAACATAACCATCCTATCATTAATTGTGGGCCGCCTATCCGCCACTTTCCGTCCAAACCGGTCTTTCGCGTCTTCCCCAGGTGGCCCATATTTTTTAATTCACTTTTGTGGATGGCAAGATTCAGAAATTAATACTTTCCTAATCCAAATCTAACGTGATCCGAAAGAATGATAGCTACCATATTCTCAGGGCCGCTTGGGCGCTCTTTCAGAATATCTACCAGCCTCGCTACCTGACCCAACAACCTCGCGGCCCTCTCTAATCTATAAACAGGCTTTTTCAATCGTAACCTGGAAATATTGCGTCCAAGCTCACCCCAAAATCGGATTCGACCGTCAAACAAAACGCGTGGCTTTTCCGAAAAGATTGGACATAGATCTGTTTAATTTGACATATCCTTTCAAATAATTGAAACAATAATCTGTAAAATGATTTGAGGTCTGACAGACCATGAGGAGGAAAGAAAATGGCCATTTATATGGAAGATAGAGCGGAGCGGCCCAAAAGTCCGCGCAAAGCACTCGTGCTTGCTCTATTGCTCGGGCCTATAGGCATGTTCTACGCTACTGTAACCTGGGCCTCAATCATGCTCTTCATGAACCTGGTCTTTGGCGTGATAACTTATGGTCTTGCAATTCTAATACTTTGGCCCATTGGAGCAAATATCGCTTACAATGCCGTTTGCGCGCGCAACAGGGAGATGCTTCAAGAAAAACATTTTCCCCCTAATGGAGTTTTACAAATCGGAAAAGCAAAGTCTTTGCCAGGAATGAAGCTGATATCTAAGGGTATAAGTCCCGTCGACACTTCCAAAAACACAATCTTGCCGGCTCAACCCAACAAAAAGAGCGCGTTGGCGCCGATGATTCGTCCGGTTTCGGTGTGGTTATACAGAATCGTAATTAAAAAAGGTATATTGGGAACATTACGCAGGACTCGATATCAAGAGAGTTTTTCGACCCGCAGCCATGTAGGCGTTCTCAATAGCTCCTGGGGACAGCGCGAGGATAATAATGACCTTATTGAATCAAGGCTTACGCGCCTGAAAGCCCTCAGGGAGAAAGGCCTGATAGAAGAATCGGAATTCA
Source organism: Pseudomonadota bacterium (assembly GCA_043803345.1). Taxonomy (GTDB): domain Bacteria; phylum Desulfobacterota; class Desulfomonilia; order Desulfomonilales; family Desulfomonilaceae; genus CAJBEZ01. Next base: position 3,656 of record JAZDKD010000508.1, on the reverse strand, counting down.
GCCAAAAGAAAAGAGTCATCCTGGAAGAGTTATGATGAAATGTGGTGAACTTGTCTCTGGGTGGCGCCGTAATTCCCCTTTATTGACCGCCGTGTTAAACGTTTGATCGTCTCGATTGACTAGTTCTACGCGCAAGTATCGCATTGCTTATGATGGCGATCCATTGGAAATAGAAATTGAGGATGACACGAGCCCTACCCCTCATTGTGGGAGCTTACCAAGCGGTCTATTCTTGATAAGGTTTCACATGCGCCACAATTGCCCCTAACTTTTCGGAAATTAGCGTTTTCCTAACATCCCCTTAATAAATATCTAATAATTCAGAAGGAAACTAAACCACTAAATAGGCGCAAACTGTCGATTGACCACCTTCTCTCCTGACGATGAAATTTAAGGGCTAAGGAATTGGGACATCGATCCGGCGCGCCTGTGATCTAAGATTGAAGGCTTAAGTGATCCACGTGAGTGGATGGTTGATGAGGTTAAACAACTATGGAAAATGCGAGATTTCACATTCTTGAATGGCAGGTTTTGGATGGAACTGAATTTTTTAGCCTTCTTACCGACCCTACCAGGGAAAACCCAACGCCAATCCCATACAGAGCATGGGTGCTTTCTGATCCGACAATAGTCTCCAACCCGACAGACGAACTTCCCCGTATCTTTTTTGATCCTTGGGTAAGGATAGGGCTAAAAAGCCTGGCCGATTTCCTAAGGGGAACCAACTTAAATCTCTACGAGCTATATGATCTCGTGACACAACCGGAGTACGGTTTTGAGTATGAAGATATTTTTGTAAAACCGGTCTCACTGGGCAAACGTCTGTTCAAGAGCTCTAGAGGCCCTAGAATTGAGGTGTGGAGTTTTCATGAAGATATCCCCTCATTGCGAGTTGGAACCGCTTTTGAAACATCCAGGAGGGATGGTCTACAAAGAATGTTCTGATTTCGAATCGATTGTTGGGGAAAGGAAGGTTTGAAGGATTGGATGTATTGGACACGTCAAAGATGCGTCCAGTTTTGAAAACCAGCGGTCTATTGCTTAAATAAAGGCGGCGAGGAGCGACAGCGAAGAGCCTTCAAAGGCCTTGTCGATAGCCAGACTGAATAGAGCTTTGGAAGCGACCTTTCCGGCATCGGAAAAGATACTGTCCATGTGCTGCTTGCTGGAGATCATCTTGCTCAGGTCAATATATCCCTCCTGAGATAACGAGTTAAGCAATGAATTTGAACTGACGATTGAATGGTTGAAATTAACCTTGAGACTGCCTGTCAAAGTATTAATTTCGACGGATTGAACCCCTGTTTTTTCACGAAGTGTCAATGATATTTCATCGGCCAACATCATGTTTCTCTTTAATTGAGGGATTTTGAGTCTCAGTCTTCCCGGTGTGTTGTGAATGTAATAACCCATATTTTGTCTCCTTCGTATCGAATTATATGGATCGCTGACAGAACTAATATGTGAATCTAAGCGGCGTTGTTGTCGCCGCTCTTTCTAAATGATTATGTTAAAATTGTTAGAGTTGTGTTAGTGACAAATTAATTTTTCGTTCAATTGACAAGAAAGAGTTGATTTTCGGGTTTTTCTCGTCTTCACTTCGGAGAAGGAGGAACTCTAGAATGCCGAATCCTGACAAAGCGGCTTTTGTTGTAAAACACAAAACCATCGGACGCATGAGGATTGCAATTTTTGGACTCAGGACACGACCTGACTTGGGCAAAGCATTGGAAACATTCCTTAATCTATCCCACGGGCTCAAGGGGGTCGAGGCTAGACCCCTCACGGGAAGTCTCATAATTTTATTTGATCCGGAGAAACTGACACCTGAAAACGTTGTCGAAATGGTCTCACAACAAACTGCGCTTATAAAATCGAAGGAAAGAGAAGCCCTTGCCGCGTTGGAGCCGAAAAGAGCGCTCTCATCAACCGATTTTTGGGGCCATCAGTCGATAGCGCTGGAAGCGGTAAAATTGGTCGCGATGACCGGTTTCATTGTTTTCGGTCTTGTCAGGTCTATCGTATTTCGTTCGCCTCTTCCCGGGCCTTTTGTGGCAATCGCCACCAGTGTGGGCATGATTCCTCTAGCGCTAAGGGGCCTGGCTGATCTGGTTTCCGGCCAGGGAATAACCCTAAATCTTTTTCTGACAAGCGCATGCGTCCTGGCAATCGGTTCCGGGACAGCGGGAGCGGCCATTGAAATTATATGGGTTTCTGAAGTGAGCCGTTTTCTTGAAGAAATAATCAGGGACCGTTCCCGGAGGGCTGTCAGGGATTTGCTGGATTCTTCCACCAGGAGTGTATTCGTGGTGGTGGATGGCGTAGAGGTGGAAACATCGGCCAATGCGGTGGCCCCCGGGGACATAATATCCGTCAGGAAGGGAGACAGAATCTGCGTCGATGGCTCGATCACCGAGGGCGAGGCCATGATTAACGAAGCTTCCCTTACGGGGCGAGCTGAACCTGAGTATCGAACGGCGGGTGATAAGGTTTTCTGTGGAATGATAGTAATCCAGGGAAAGGCGCTGATTCGCGCTGAAAAGACCGGGGAAGAAACCCTTGAGTCCGAAACCATGGCGAACGTCGAAATGTCTCTGGCAAATCGCGCTCCCGCCGAGATCAGAGCTGATGATTTGGCGCGACGGGTCACAAAAGTAGGGATTTTAACAACTTTATTCGCTCTTGTGATCACTAGAGATCTGGAAAGATCATTAGCCGTTCAGTTGATCATGGCCTGTCCCTGCGCTACAGCGCTGGCCGCGTCGGCCGCTATTTCGGCCGCCCTGGGAATAGCCGCCCGCAACAAAACACTGATCAAGGGGGGCGTTTTTCTTGAAAAGTACTCTCAGAGTGATTGTTTTTGTTTTGATAAGACAGGAGCGTTAAGTGATATAGATCCGGTAATTGAAGAGATTCACCCTCGTTCAGCCTGGATAGAGAGTGATAGAATAATTTCTCTCGCCGCAGCGGCCGAAGGTGACAGCCTCCACCCCGTAGCGGCTGCTCTCAGGAAATTGTCACATCAGGCCGGGCATGCCAATGATGAATTAGTCCAGAGCGAGGAGATCCTGGGTCGCGGAGTCAGGTCAAAAGTTGGGAATGACGAGGTTTCTGTGGGAAACCTCAGTTTCATGAATGAACAGGGCATAAATGTTTCCTATTTCAAAAAAAGTGACGCGTCACTTCGCCAAAGAGGGTTGAGTGTAGTTTATGTCTCCCGGAATAATAAGGTTCAGGGGATCATTGGACTTACCTTTCAGCCGAGAGCAGGCGCCAAGGAGACGATTGACGGGCTGAAACATTGTGGGATTAGCAACTTTCATATTATCAGCGGCGATTCCGAGGAAGCGGTCGTTGAAATGGCACGGACATTAGGTATTGATAACTGGCGCTCTAACGCCCTGCCTGAAGACAAGGCAGCGTATGTGCTCAAACTTCAGGATGCGGGGAAAAAGGTTGTAATGGTTGGCGATGGCGTCAACGACACTCTCGCCATGTCTAAAGCCTTTGTTGGAGTGTCTATGGGCAAGGACGGCGCTGAAACGGCCATTTTGGCTTCGGACATAACGATTGCCGATTCTGATCCATTGCGACTTGTGGAACTAAGGCAGCTCGGAAAGGAAACTTTCAGAGTTGTGGAACAAAATTACGCGTTG